>JAIRZH010000014.1 GCA_031267335.1 Oscillospiraceae bacterium
CTTCTTCTTCGTTGAATTCATTCTCGGATGTTACAACATTACATGTATCATTTTCTTTGAAATCTGCGGCGCAAACAATACTAGACGCACATGTAAAGAATGGGAAAATAGCCATAAAAATTGCTAGAATAAATGCTTTAACTTTAAAATAATCAATAAACAATCGAAATACTCCTTAAAAATAATCTTTTCGGAATCAAAATAAATCCCAAGATTTAAAGATACTATATATTATATAGCATTGTCAATTTTATTTAACCAAAATTAAATATTTTTAATAAAGTAATAATCTATTTTAATAATTCTATAAACGCAACTTTTTTTTAAAAAAAAATTAAGGGTTACTACTATTTATTTGAAATTACCAAATTTTGAATAATTTTTGGAAGTGTTAATTAAATATACAAATTCAAAATGAAATTCTGGATTTTATAAAAATCAATAAACTGTAGTTTAGCATGATTTTTTTAGACTTTAAAATGGATTTAATTCGAATCCAATTCTGGAGTTTGAATTCGAATGAGTATAATCAAATTAAATATGCTTATTTACAAGCTTTAAAAATACCAAAATTACCCAAAAATTATCTAAATTCGAAGTATGAAAAAACGACTAAATAATAGAGACCTCCTCAAAATTCGATTTTTAAAGAAATCTAATAAGAATTTTCATTTAATTGAATAAAATCTCCCTGGTAGAGATTCTATCAGACCGAGTATTTCTAATTTTGTTAACGAAACGAGTATTTGTTTCGTTGGCAAATCGGTTTGTTGTTTGATTTCATCTATATGTTTTTTGCCATTTTTTAAAATTTCAATTATAAGAGACAAATTTTCTGGTAAATTTAAATTTTTTTTAACTGGTTTTTTTCCAAATGATAAATTTTTTGGTTTTTCTAACTTATTTTCTTCTTTTTTATAAATTTTAGAAACTTCAGGCAATGGTGATAATTTTTTTATATATTCATTAATAATTTCTTTTGCATTGGTAATAACTTTTGCGCCGTCATCTATTAATGAAAAAATTCCTTCTGACATTGGGTTTTCTTTTAGAACCGGGATAACGAAAACATCTCGGTTTTGTTCTGCTGCGAAATTCGCAGTTATAATCGCCCCACTTTTTAATCCAGCCTCTATCACGAGAACCCCCATAGAAAGCGCTGAGATTAAACGATTTCTAACTGGGAAATTAAAATTCTGCACAGGATACCCCGGCGGATATTCCGAAACTAAAGCTCCGTTTTGGGAAATTTCATAACGCAAAAATGCATTTTGCATCAGATATGGATAATCAATTCCGCACGCTAAAACAGCTATAGTTTGTCCACCGGATTTTATAGCGCCTTTATGGGCCGACGCATCCGCACCCACTGCCCCACCACTCACTACGATCGCACCAAGTTTTGTTAAACCATAAGAAATTTCGAAAGCCATAGACGTTCCATAACACGTCGAACATCGACTTCCAACAACTGCAATAGAAGGTATTTTAGATAAACAATCTACATCGCCCTTAACATATATGGCGCACGGAGGATCCGCTATTCTTCTTAAAAATTCAGGGTAATTTTCGTCCGTATAACATAAAACCGAATATCCTAATTTCAAACTTTTTTCAAATATTTCCTGAGCTTCTACAAATTTAGCTTCTTTTAATTTTTGTATTTCTCTTTGGGAAAAAATCGATAAAAATCGCCAATAACTTTCGCCTAATTCATAAAATTCTTTTATAGAATTTAAAAAAGACACTAATTTACCGACTTTAAAATTACCGAATCCAAGCGCACGTTGAAGCCAAATCCAATAAAATATATCTTCTATAACTAGATTCCTTCAAAAATTTATTTTTTTTAAATTTTTTCGATAATTTGCAATAAACTGCTATAAACTATAGTAACTTTAACATCAATTTTTAAAAATTTATATATTACCTACAGCATTAAAATTTCAAAGCTTGCCTAAATACTTCTAAGCAAAAAAATAAATATCAAATTTATTTAACTAACTAAGAATTTAACAATAATTTAACAATATAAAATTCTAAAAATTCCGACTAAATATATTTTTGCTTCGAACACATCAAGCGGGCTTACATGTATACAAATTAAACTTTAATTCCTGCACCTTTTTTAACATAAAATTTAATAAAAACAGACGCGAAAAATTCGAAACAAAAATTATGAGGCCAATTTTTGGCGAGTTTCTTTTACTAGATCAGTAAAAGCTTCAGGACTTGCGATCGCAATTTCTGAAAGCATTTTACGGTCAAGAACAACTCCATGCGCTTTAATAGCACACATAAATTGTGAATAATTCGTGTCGTTCATACGGCATGCTGCGGATATTCTAGTAATCCATAAACTACGAAAATCGCGTTTACGATGTCTACGTCCGATATACGCGTAATTTCCGGATTTCATAACCGCTTGTTTAGCCATCTTGAAATGCTTACTTTTAGCACCCCAATAGCCCTTAGCTGAATTTAAAATTTTATTTCTTCTTTTACGTGTAGAAACTGCGCATTTTATTCTTGACATAACATCCTCCTAATTAAAACGCATAAGGCATCATAAATTTTACACCATTTATATTAGTTTTATCAACTAATGTAGTTTGGCGTAACCCTCTTTTGCGTTTTCTACTTTTTTTATTCAAAATATGATTTTTGTTTGCACGGGCTCGAATAACTTTCCCAGTTCCGGAAATTTTAAAGCGTTTTTTTGCTCCACTATGAGTTTTCATTTTGTACATTTTAGGTTTTCTCCTCAGTTTTTAATTTATTATCTTTCAGATGCTTGTTTAACATTTTTTATCTTACTGATTATCATAACCATTTGTCTAGCCTCTAAATTTAACGGAATTTCAACAAAAGCAAATTCAGTGCAAAGTTCGCTAAACGTTTTCATAACTTTGCGAGCTACCTCCGGGTGTTGATTTTCTCGCCCTTTTAGTTTTATGGAAACTTTCACTTTATCTCCATTATTTATAAATACTTTTGCATGCCCTACTTTTGTTTCTAAATCCGCTTTGCCTATGTTTAACGAAAGCCTTATTTCTTTTATTTCTGATATATGCTGATTTTTTTTAGCTTCCTTTTCTTTTTTTTTACGATTAAAACAAAATTTGCCATAATCCATGATTTTACATACTGGTGGATCGAAATGAGGCGAAATTTTCACCAAATCCAAACTACGAGTACTAGCTAAATTTAATGCTTCGTTAACTGGCATTACGCCAACTATTCCGGAATCATCAACTACTTTGACCATTCTATCTCTTATCTCGCCATTGATCTGTAAATCTTTACTTATCGCTTTGTCTCCTCCAAAAAAAATATCAGTATTTTGAATCTACATTAATTTAAAAAATAAATCAATTCAATTAGCTATATTTTATATTATTTTTTCTAATAATTTTAGTGCTTGCTTTCAATAATTTAAGATATAAATTTAAAAAGTTTATTCCTAATATAGCTATATACTAATAATGATATGTTATTTTTTTAATAATTTTTGAAAATAGCGTTAAATTTAAAAATTGCCTAAAAATTTATATTTCAGCTCGTCGAATTCAGATCTAACGGTACACAAAAAGTTTGAATTTTAATATTTTTTTCAGGAATAAATATTTCTTTTATAATACCGTTCTGGTCACATATAACCTCAAATTTAATATTATCAATTTTGCCCAATACCACTATATTATCATTTTCTAGAGTATTCTGCGAAAAATCAGAAATGTCATTAAGAGAATCTAATATTTTAAAAATTAAATTCGGAGAAGAATTTTCGGTAAAAATATTTTTTTCAAATTCACAATTTAAATTTTCAAAATTTATTCTCTGTTTTTTATTTTCAGATGATATTATTAATCCTTCAAAATCTACAGGCGAATTCATTTTTATTTTAGTGTTATGTTGTGATGTGTGATAAATTTCGCATTCATATTTATTTTTACCAATTTCGATAATTGATTCAGCATTAAAGTCTGTTATCAAATTTTTTAGCAAATTGTTTTTATTTTTCCATAATTTAAATTTTAAAAAACAAAATAATATAACTGCAATTAAAAAAATAAATATCAAAATTTTTTTAAAAATTCGTAATTTTAATAATTTGGAACGCAAATTTTCTACCTTCTTAATAAATAAATTTACTTTAAGGCAAGCCGATAAATAATTTATAATCATATCGAAGGTAGTTTTATGACTTTTTTGAATTTATATTAAAAATACGAACAACAATTAACAAGGCCTCTTAGAGCCTGTCTAATATCTCCAAAGCAGTACATATTTAACTAAAATTTTAAATTCTGTATTGTTTCGTTAGTTAAATACGTCAGTATTTGCCTTCTTCACGTTTTGAATTTTAAAAATTTTATCGTTAAATCTGTATTACTTAGAAATATTAGACAGGCTCTTAAAAAATAAGTTTTTAAATAGTGTTAAGAATCTGTCTTCGATAAACTAAAGATGCGAATTCTTGGCAGATTCTAAATTTTATATACTATAAGCAAGTTTTTATTTATCACATAATTTTAAAAAATGAATATTTATAAGTAACAAAAAAAATTTAAAAAAGATGCTTGACATACACTATATATAGCGTTTTAATTGCTAATGCGGTCTTAAAACGCTATATTTAGTGTCCGTAATAAAATTAAAATTGTGCTTTATTAAGCACACTGTGCGGATCGCACAGTTTGGAGGTTTAAAAAAATGGATGTAATTCTTTATAGTACTGGGTGCCCAAAATGCAAAGTTTTAAAACAAAAGCTTTATGATAAAAACGTTAAATTCGTTGAAAACAATAACGTTAAAGGTCTTCTCGAACTTGGATTCACAAAAGTTCCTGTTTTAGAAGTTGAAGGACAATACATGGGTTTTTACGATGCAAATAATTGGGTCAATAAAGTAAAGTTTTAAAATATTTTGAATGGAGAAAATTTATGGAAATAAAACTTAAATTTAGTAAAAATTTCACAAATAATGTGAAAAAATTACAAGTTAATTATGGGAAAAATTTTGAGATTATGAATGGATTTTCAAATTTAAACCTTAATTTTACAGACTATATAGAAAATTTTATTAAAAATAAAACTGTCGCAGAAACCACAATAGATTCAAGTGCTAACAGTTCGACGCATGATGTGCGTACACTTCTTTCGGATATGATAAAACCACATACCAAATTAATTTCATTTGCTAAAATTTTTGATGAAATAACAAAAAAATACGGTCTTGAAACAGCAATCAATTGGTTAAACGGCGAATGGAACGGGCAGTTTTATCTTCATGATGCTTCTTCGTCAGCTTTTATGCCTTATTGTTACGCTTATGATTTAGATCAACTTGTAGAAAAAGGATTATTTTTTATAAATAAATTCAGAACTGATGCTCCGAAGCATTTAACAACTTTTAATGATCATGTTTTAGAATTTATAAGCTGGGCATCGAATCGTACAAGCGGTGCAGTAGGACTACCAAGTTATTTACTTTATTCTTATTATTTTTGGAGCAATGACGTAAAAAATGGGTTTTATTTGAAAGATCATGAATATTATCGCCGTCAGTGTTTTCAAAAATTTATTTATGATTTAAATCAACCATATCTTAGAATTACAGAATGTGCATTTTCGAATATTAGCATCATGGACAAAAATTATTTAATAGAGTTATTTGGCGGTAGAAGATTCCCGAATGGCGAATATGTCATAGATCATATTGACCAAATAATTGAGCATCAAAAAGTATTCATGGAAGTGATTTCAGAAATTCGCAATGAAACTATGATGACTTTTCCGGTACTAACTTTTTCTTTATTATTCCAAGACGGAAAATTTGTCGATGAAGATTTCGCTAGATGGTGCAATAAACATAATATGAAGTGGTTTGATAGCAATTTTTACGTAGGAAATGATGTTACAAGCCTTTCGAATTGTTGCCGATTAATTTCAAACACTTCAAAACTTGATGCATTCATTAATTCGATAGGCGGTACTTCGCTTTCGATAGGCAGTGTTAAAGTTAATACAATTAATTTGCGGAGAATCGCAATTGAATCTTTAAAACTTTTTGAAAAAAATGGTAAAATCAACAATTTAAAAGAAGCCCAAGAAGAATATTTAAAAATTTTGGATGAACGAATCGATATTTGCATAAAAGTTCTTGATATAGTTCGCTTGATAATAGTTGAAAATATCAAAAATGGTCTTTTACCTAATTATACTTATGGACTAATAGAGCTTAAAAAGCAGTATAGTACTATTGGAATAACCGCTATGTTTGAAACAATAAATCAATTTGGTATTATTGAAACAGACGAATTCTGGAATAAATTCTATTCTATTGAAGGGTTAGAATTTGCTACAAAAATTTTAAATAGAATTAATGAAAAAAAAGACTCTTATAAACTTGATTATAGTTTAAATGTCGAGGCAATTCCCGCAGAACGCGCTAATGTAGTTTTATGTCACAAAGATAATGAACTTTTTGAAAATAGACAGAAATATTTTATTTATTCAAATCAATGGATTCCCTTAATGGAAAAATGCACTTTAGCTGAAAAAATAAAACTCGGTGCAAAACTTGATAAAGAATGTGGTGGCGGACAAATTTCTCATATTAATTTATCTGGAGATTTCGCGAACGAACAACAAGCCTGGGATTTGCTTAATCATATTTCTAAATCAGGTGTTATCTATTTTGCTTATAATCGTAAAATCTCAGTTTGCCCGCATGAACACGCTTTTCTTTCGGATATTTGCCCAAAATGCGGTGAAAAATCCATCGATACTTATTCTCGCATTGTAGGTTTTTTAGTTCCGCTTTCTTCTTATAGCAAAGAACGCAAAATCGAATTCAACAAACGTAATTGGTTTAATTTAGAATAAATTTTGAATTATGTTTGGCTTAGAGCCTGTCTAATATCTTTAAATCAGCACTATTTAGTTAAATTTTATTCTGCACTTTAAATACATCAGTATTTGCCTTTCTTAACGCTTTAAATTTTAAAAATTTTATAATAAAACTACGCTGCTAAGAAATATTAGACAGGCTCTTATCAGTAATATAAAATTTTAATTAAGAATCTTACTAAGTCAAAATTCGTTTATAATAATCATAGTATAAATTAGATTTTTCATTCTTCTAAATGTAGGTTTGGTGAATTATTTGACTTGCGGAATTACCGACTTAAGAAAAAAAGAGGTTATTAACGTTCGCGATGGTTTAAGAATTGGTTTTGTAAATGATGCTGAATTAGATTTGCAGAATGCTTGCTTAGTTTCAATTATTATTTATGGTCGGCTTAAATGTTTTGGTCTTTTTGGGCGTGAAGATGATATTATTATTAGGTGGGAAAATGTGCAAGTTGTAGGAAAAGACACTATTTTAGTTGATTTTTATCAAACCAAAACAAGACATCGTAAAAAAATTCTAAGTAAAATATTTGACAATTAATAAAACATAAATTATATTAAATTTGTTCTTGAAATTTTTTAATATCTACTAAAAATCAACGTATTTAGTTAAAATTTAAATTTTATATGCTCGTTAGTATTTGCCTTCCATGCGTTTAAATTTTAAAAATTTTATCATAAAACTTACATTACTTAGAAATATTAGATGAACACCAAGAAAATTGAGTTATTTTTGTGAATTCTGAGAGAAAAAAGGGAGTTTGGGAGCGCGCAACGTGTTTAGTTGTAAGTTTTACGCAATTGCATTAATTATAAAATTTGCAAGAAAAAAAATGTTTATTAGAATGGGTCTATTAAAAATTTTAAAATTAAGGTCAAAATGACATTAAAAATCATCTTTAAAAAATATTCTATTTTGGTTTTTATGTTCTTAGCAGTAATTTTGGGAACAGCGATAGGCGCTAATCATCCATCAGAATTAGTGATTAATATTTTTAATGTTTTTTCTTCATTGATTTCAAATGTTATTAATTTTTGTATACCATTATTGATTTTTGCATTTATTACGCAAGGAATTACTTCTTTAAAAAAATCATCTGGAAAAATACTTATTTATACGTTTTTAATTGCTTATTTATCTATGATAATAGCAGCTATATTTTCCTACATTGTTGCATCGAGTACTTTTTCGCATTTTTTTAGTTCAACGGATAATTTTAGAAGTTTTAATGTTTCTGAGCAAAAGCAAGTTTCTAATAGTCTAATGCAAATTGAAATAAAACCAATTATTGATGTTGTTTCTGCTATTTTAATTTCGTTTATTTTAGGTCTTGGTATAAATACGACTAATGCTGTAAATTTAAAAATTATTGTAAATGAATTCTATCGTATAATTGAAATTTTAGTTAAAAAATTCATTGTTAAAATTTTACCGATTTATGTATTAACTAATTTTACTAAGCTTGCGGCTTCAGGCGGAATATTTTTAATTTTTAATTCATTTTATAAAGTCTTAATTGTAATAATTTCAGTAAATTTAATATACTTATTATCTCAGTTTATAATAACAGGTTGGATAGTACGAAGAAACCCATTTAAATTATTAAAAAACATAATTCCTATTTATTTTACAGCTTTTGCTACTCAGTCCTCTGCAGCTACTTTGCCTGAAGCAATTGAAATTGCTAAAGAAAACGAGATTTCTGATCCTATCGTGAATTTTGTAATGCCATTATGTTCAAAAATTCATTTGGTCGGCGGTATGATTTCGTTAACATCTGGCGCGGTAGCCTTAATGGTTGCTTACGGACATCCGGTTTTGTTAAATTCAATGCTACCTTTTATTCTTATACTAGGTGTTTTAATGACAGCAGCCCCCGGTGTACCGTGTGGAGCTGTTTTAGCCGCGGTAAGCTTACTAGTTTCATTTTTGAATTTTGATTCCTCTATGATTGCAATTATAACAGCGCTACATATGTGCCAGGACAGTTTTGGAACCGCTTGCAATGTTTGCGGTGACTTGCCTATTGCGCTTATTATTGATAAACTATTCGGAAAGCAAAATATAAAAAATATATAAGGATGTATTAATGAAAAAATTTTATATTACAACGCCGATTTATTATCCATCAGGCGAAGCTCACATGGGACATTGTTATTCTACGGTGGCAGCAGATGCGATAGCGAGGTACAAACGTGCGCGCGGGTTTGATGTAATGTTCCTTACCGGGACCGATGAACATGGGCAAAAAATCGAATTAAACGCGCAAAAATCCGGTTTAAAGCCGAAAGTTTATGTTGATGAAATAGTAGCAAAATTTCAAAAATTATGGAAAATTTTAGGAATTTCATATGATAGATTTATTCGTACAACCGATGATTATCATATAAAATCTGTTCAAAAAATATTTAAAATTCTATACAATAAAGGCGAGATTTATAAAGGAAAATATTCTGGATGGTATTGTATTCCGTGTGAATCATTTTTCGCTGATGCTAAGCTTGTAAACGGTAAATGCCCGGATTGTGGTAGAGAAGTAAAACAACAAGAAGAAGAAGCTTATTTTTTTAAATTAGCAAAATACTCAGAAAAAATTCTTGAATTTTATAAAAAAAATCCGGAATTTATACAACCCGAAAGCCGAAAAAATGAAATGATAGAATTTATTAAAAGTGGGCTTGAAGATTTATGTGTAAGTAGAACAAGCTTTAAATGGGGAATTCCTGTTGATTTCGATCCAGAACATGTAGTATATGTGTGGATTGATGCATTAACGAATTATATTACTGTCTTGGGTTATGATGGCGAAAGGAATTCCGAAGATTTTGACACTTATTGGCCTGCTGATGTACATTTTGTTGGGAAAGAAATAGTACGTTTTCATGCGATTATTTGGCCGGCAATATTGATGGCATTAGACATTGTTTTGCCAAAACAAATTTATGGTCATGGATGGATACTCTTTGGTAATGGAAATAAAATGTCAAAATCTCGCGGCAATGTAGTTGACCCATTTGTTTTATGTGAAAAATATGGAATAGACGCAATTAGATATTTTTTATTGCGTGAAATTCCATTCGGTTCGGATGGCTATTTTTCTAATGAATCATTAATAGGGAGAATTAATTCTGATTTAGCTAACGATTTAGGGAATTTGCTTTCACGTACTGTCAAATTAGTTACTCAAGTGAATGTTTCAGATGTATCTGAATCAGTTTTAAAAGAAATACAATCAGAAAAAGAAAAAGAAATTATAGATTCAGCTTTAAGATTAGCAAATGAATATGAATCTGAAATGGATAGTTTTAGATTTTCGATTGCTCTTTCAAAAGTTTGGAATTTTATATCTTTATGTAATAAATATATTGATTTTAAAGCGCCTTGGAAATTTTTAAAAATAGCTGAAAAACAAATTGAGTTTTATAATGTTTTATATACTATTCTTGAATCTTTGCGAGTAATTTCTATTTTAATAAAACCAATAATGCCTGAAACTGCAGAGAAAATTCAGATTCAAATTGGTGCCAAAGATGTTAAAAATATTTGTGCGTGGGAAGATTCTAAAAAATGGGGTCTACTTAATAAAGAATTAAAAGTTGTAAAAATTAATGCTTTATTTCCAAGAATTGATTGCGAGAAAGAACTTAATGAACTTGCAAAATTATCAAAATCAGAAAAAAACGATTTAAATTCAGCCAATAGCAACATGAACTTGATTAGTATTGATGATTTTAAAAAAATTGATCTTGTAGTTGCTAAAATTTTAGAATGTAAACCAGTTAAGAATTCCAATAAATTATTAGAACTTGTTTTAAATGACGGAAATTCTAATCGAACTGTTGTTTCAGGAATTGCGGATTATTATTCTCCGGAAGAATTAATAGATCAAAATGTAATTTTGGTTTTCAATCTTGCACCGGCAAAATTGTGCGGAATTCAAAGCAATGGTATGATTTTAGCCTCTACAGACAAAAAAGATAAAAGCGTAAAAGTAATTTTCGTCAACGATTTAAGTCCAGGAAGCAAAATTAGCTAAAAGCCTGTCTAGGGTCTGTTCCCGCTATTGTTTAACAACCATATTTCGGTACTTTTTGGTTTGTACTACGTTAATTTTTTTTCACAATACGTTAGTATTGTGAAAAAGTTTTCCTTTTCCAAACCAAAAATTACTCAAAATTTTGTCATTTCAAATAGTGGAAACAGGCCTTAATATTTCTAAGCAATACAGATTTAACGATAAAATTTTTAAAATTCAAAACGTGAGGAAGGCAAATACTGACATATTTAACTGACTAGCAATACAGAATTTTAAAAATTTTAATTAAATATGTGCTGCTTCGGAGATATTAGACAGGCTCTAAGATCTATACTGTTAAAAAGTTTATAAATAAATTAAAATAAAAACATGTACAGTTTAGATTACGAAAAATTTGTGGTATAGCTATGATGTTTGAAAAAAGTTCATAGGATATGCCACATGCTTTTTTTGTAATATAAACCCGTACATGCTTCTATTTCAATTTATTTATAAGTTTTTTTAAACAACATAGCTATATAATTATGAACTTTTTAATTCATAAGATTATTGTTATAGGTTTAGTTATAAATTTTTGGTTTTTTGAGCGTGATTTGCCGTTTTTATTTATTTTATGCACCGCCCGAATTTTCCGTAAATTAATTTTATTAACAAACAAGTAAAGTCTTTATTTTTATTAATGGTATTAATCAAAATTTATATTTTTACTTATTAGAAACATGTTTTTAAATTTAAGTTATTATTAAAATCAATTAATTCCGGCCACTTGGTTTTCAAGAATCTTAGAAATTTCATTAGCAAATTTGTTTTTTAGCCCTAATTTGTTATAAAAATTTGAAATTTCTTCCATTTCTTTTTTCCACAAAACTGGATCAATTTCTAAAATTTTTTGGAATTTTTCTTTATCTATAGAAAGATTTTCTGTGTTAAAATCAGTAATATTTGGTAAAAACCCAAAATTAGTTTCTTTTGCACTAATTTGATTTTCACATCTTTTAATTATCCATGTAATAACACGTAAATTTTCAGCAAATCCTGGCCAAATAAATTTTCCATTTTCATCTATTCGAAACCAATTTACATTAAAAATTTTAGGGGCTTTTTCATCTAATTTTTCCCCTATTTCTAACCAATGATCAAAATAATTGGATATATTATATCCACAAAAAGGTAACATTCCGAATGGATCATGTCGTAAAACGCCGGTTTTTCCATCCGCAGCATGCGTAGTTTCCGAAGACATAATAGAACCTAAAAATACCCCATGATTCCAATCTTTTGATTGCAAAACTAGTGGAGTAAGCTTCGCACGTCTACCGCCAAAAATTATTGCTGAAATCGGAACGCCTTTAGGATTATTGAATTCCGGGCTCAAACACGGACAATTTTTTGCCGGAGCAGCGAACCTGCTATTTTGATGAGCTAAAGGCTCGTTTGGCTTCGGATTTTCGCCTTTCCAATTTAAAACATTTTTTGGTGAACTTTCGTTTAATCCTTCCCACCAAACAGTACGATTATCACAATCATAAGCCACATTTGTAAAAATAGTATCTTTTTGTGCGGTTTTAAGAGCATTAGGATTAGTTTTTTCGCTAGTTCCAACTCCGATTCCAAAAAAACCATTTTCAGGGTTTATCGCCCATAATCTCCCATCGCTCCCAACCCTAAGCCAAGCTATATCGTCTCCAACGCAAAATATTTTATAACCTTTTTTTTCAAAAAAACTTCCTGGTTTGAGCATTGCTAAATTTGTTTTTCCACATCCAGATGGAAACGCTGCGCATATATATTTAATTTCATTTATTTCAGGAATTTTAATTCCTAAAATTAGCATATGTTCAGCTAACCAACCTTCTTGTTTGCCCATATACGAAGCAAGGCGCAATGCAAGACACTTTTTGCCAAGCAATGCATTGCCACCATAACTTGAATTTACAGAAAATACAGTATTTTTTTCAGGAAAATGGCATATATAACGCTCTTTTTCGTTGCCATCACACGAACAATGTAAACAACGAGACCAATCATCATTTTTGTTCGCAAAAATTTCATAAACTTCAGAGTTAACACGCGTCATAATAAGCATACTCAGCACTACATAAATTGAATCCGTAATCTCAACGCCGAACTTAGCAAATTCTGAATTCGGATTTGCCATGCTGAATGGGATTACATACATAACACGATTTGTATAACTGTTTTTAGCAATTTTGTTGAGTTTTTCTAAAGCATTTTTAGGCTCCCACCAATTATTAGTAAAACCAGAATTTTCTTTTTTCCCGCAACAAATAAAAGTTCTATCTTCAACTCTAGCAACGTCATTGGGATTCGAACGATGTAAAAAGCAATTTGGCAATAATTTTTCGTTTAACTTTATAAGCTGGTTGCTCTCACAAGCATCTTTATAAAATTTCTTTGTTTGTTTTTCTGTGCCATCAACCCAAACAATTTCTTTAGCATTCAGTAAAATTTTACATTTATCTACCCAATCTAAAACCGACTTATTCTTAATAATAAAAATCACCTTAATTATAAAATTTTGCCATAAACAACAGATTTTATTACATAAACTACTTTACAATCAACAAATTTTCCAATAAATTTTGAATAATCTTTATCTAATTTAATTATAACATTTCCTCGAGTTCTACACTTCGTGAAACCATCTTTGTATGAATCAACTAACACTCTATAGATTTCACCTAGCATTTTAGCAAGAATTTTTTCAGATATCAAATTTTGTAAATTTTTAAGTTTTTGTAGCCTTTCAACTTTCTCGGAACGCGGCAATAAATCCGGAATTTTGCTCGCAGCTGTTCCTGAACGTGATGAATATATAAATGTAAAAATTGACGTAAATTGCGCCTTTTTAATCACAGAAAGAGTTTCTTCGAAATCGCTTTGATCTTCACCAGGGAAACCAATTATTATATCACTTGTAATAGTTAAATCAGGAATTTTCATTCGAGCATAATTTATGATTTCAAGATATTTTTCTTTTGTGTATTTTCTATTCATTAATTTTAAGATTTTATTACTTCCGGATTGTAGCGGAAGATGCAAATGTCTACCAAAATGTAAACTTTTCGCAAGGGTATCTATAAGATCAAAACTTAAATCCTTTGGATGTGATGTCATAAATTGTAAGACAAATTCTCCATTAATTTCATCAATTTTCTTAATAAGAGAAGCAAAATTTGTTTCTTTATCCTGATATGAATTTACATTTTGTCCAATTAAATTTATTTCTTTGTATCCATTTTTGGATAAATTTTTAATTTCGTTTATAATATCTGAAGAAAATCGGCTTATTTCGCGCCCACGTACGAATGGAACTACACAATACGAACAAAAATTATTACATCCAGTCATAATTGATACTAATGCCTTAAATTTGCTTGTTCTTTTTACAAATTTTTTTTCGTGAGGAGCATTAAAAACTTTGTTAGTAAGTTTTTCACATAATAATTTTGAAAAAACATTTATGGACTTCGCCCCAAAACAAATATCTACAAACGGATAACTAAAAAAAATTTTATCACGAATTTCTTTTTGTTCAGTCATACAACCGTAAATAACTATAATTACATTCGGGTTTACTACTTTGATATTTTTTAGTTTGCCAATATGCCCAAAAATACGATTTTCTGCCGTATGCCTTACTGCACATGTAACAAAAACAATTAAATTAGCACAGTCGGCATCTAAAGTGAATTCAAATCCAGCAGCAGTAAGAAGCCCACGAATCTTTTCTGCATCTGCTTCATTTTGGCGACATCCAAAAACTTTCACAAACGCTTTATAGTTATTATATTTTGATTTAAAAAAATCTTTTATTTTTTCAATATAAAACATATTGCAAAATTCTCGTTTCTTAAAATTAGACTATCAATAATTCATTATATCACAATAAATTATCGCTCTAATTACTTTACATTTTAATTAAAATATAATACTAAACACAAAAATTTAAAACTATACAGTCTTTCGTTTGAATGAAAATAAACAAACAGACAAAAATAATTTTTTACAATAGATGCTTAAAATTCCCAAAAAAAGTTTACGAAGTTACCATCAAAATAAATGTTGCACCATAAAGGATGTATAGAGCTTGCTAGGGTCCATCCCCATTACTGTTTAACCACCATATTTCAGTATTTTTTGATTTGTACTACGTTAATTTTTTTATAATACGTCAGTATTAAGGAGTATGCGATGAATAATTATAACAGTATTATGAAAATTTTCCTTTTCCGACCGAAAAATTACTCAAAATCTTGTCATTTCAAATAATAGAAACAAGCCCTGAATATGTGCTGATTAGGAAATATTTGACAAGCTCTTACTGTAACACACGTATTAAAAATTGAATAGTGTAGTTTTTAGGAGGGATTGTTAATTGAGAGATAAAATTAAAATTACGCGTTCTTTTCTTGGCACCAGTTCTCCGTCAGGATTTTATTCAAAATTTGATGTTTTTTATAATCCTGCTGATGGCTGGTACTGTCATGTTTTAAAAGGCAGCCCTGGATGTGGTAAATCCACTATGATTCATAAAATTGCAGAAGCTGGGATTAAAAACAAAACAGAAACAGAATTTATTCATTGCTCAGCAGATCCGGATTCATTAGATGGTGTAGTTTTCCCTGAACTCAAAGCATGTGTAGTCGATGGTACTGCGCCGCATGTTCTAGATCCGGTATACCCAGGGGCAGTAGAGCATATAGTAAATTTAGGCGAATATTGGAATGCTAAACGTTTAAAAGCATCACGTGATGGGATTATCGAAAGCAATAATGCAAACGTTGTACTGCAAATACGTGCAAAAAAATACCTAGCTGCTTACGGTGCGGTTTTTAGTGATAGTTTAGAATCAGCAATTGAAAAAATAGATCCTGGGAAAATTAGAAACTATGCTAAAAAAATGGAAAAAATAATTTTTACTTCCTATCTTGATAAAACCGCAATCGAAACTCCACGTTTTATCAGCGCCATAACGCCTCAAGGAGTGATTTTTTACGAAGAAAATTTAGAATATTTTGAAAATATTTTTGAAATTATGGATCGTTACGGAATTATAGGAGATATTTTACTAAAATATATAAGAAGTGCTGCGATTTCCAATGGATATGATATTACAACATGTTATAATCCATTAACATTAAACGAACGCATAGAAGCGATTTTGATACCTAAGCTCAATACTGCATTAGTTGTTTCGAACGATTGGCATTCATTATCGGATGAAATTCAATATAAAAGAATTCACTCAAGCCGATTTTTAATCGATGGAGCAGAAATCAAAGAAAATCCTTTTAATAAAAAAATAGAAAGAGAATTAATATTTGAAGCAATTTCAAGTATGAAAAAGGCTAAAAAAGTCCATGATGATTTAGAAGATTTTTATGTGAAAGCAATTGATTTTGAAGCATTAAATAAACTCACAGAAAAAATAATTTCTGAAATTTTTTAATAGTTTTTCAGGAATTCAAAATTTGGCTTTTGCAAAACTACTATTTTTAAAATTTAATTTTCTATGGAGGAAATTCTTTTATGTTTAATTTGTTTGGCGGCGGCGATTTTTGTTCAAATCTAATCTCAATGATGCTATTAAAATCTCTTTTAGAAGGTAGCAGTTGCCCAAATAATAATAATAATAATAATTCTCAAAACAGCGGAACTGCTACTTTCCCTGCTAATATTTCTAGTATTCCGAACAATTTTCCAAACGGATGTTGCTGCTGTTATTATGGAAATAATGGTTCTAATCTGCCAAGCCCTGTTATGCCTGCCCAAAATAGTATCGGCAATAACCCTGCTAGCACTACTAACGCTACTACTAATGGTTGTACGAATGGTTGTTGTGGTAGTTGCGGAACATATAATCAATAATTTCTAGAATAAAATAACATGCTTCTTGCGAAATTCATATTTTCTTTGAAAATTTGCAGTTACCAAAATATATTAATCACGCTCCGATTTTCGCGCTTCTTATTGCTTATAAATTTTCTAAAAATTTGTCTTCGCAAGAAGTCTGCTATAGCCTGTTCCCGCTATTTGAAATGACAAAATTTCAAGTACTTTTTGATTTGGATAAATAATTTTTTTTTTACAATGCTGGCGTATTGTAAAAAAAAATTTAACGTAGTACAAATCAAAAAGTGCCAAAATATGGTCGTTAAATGGTAGTGGGAACAGGCTCTAAATCTCCTTAAAAATCGAATTTTGAGGAGGTCTCTATTATTTAGTCGTTTTTTCATACTTTGAATTTAGATAATTTTTGGGTAATTTTGGTATTTTTAAAGCTTGTAAATAAGCATATTTAATTTGATTATACTCATTCGAATTCAAACTCCAGAATTGGATTCGAATTA
>JAIRZH010000061.1 GCA_031267335.1 Oscillospiraceae bacterium
TTTTATTGCTGAAAATACTATGCCAAGCTTCCTTAGAGCTTCCTCGTAAGTGTAATTTTTAGCTAAGTATCCAAAAATTATTTTTCGTATTTGTGTTGTATAAGTCATGTTTTTAATTATAACAAATTTATATAATTTTTTCAATCAAAATTCTATAATCACAGAAATTTTATAGAATATTACACAATTCAAGTACACTTTTCAAGTTCAAGAAGGTAAGCATTATTGATATAAGATAGTGTATCATCACAACTTATTTCTTTTACTTCTGAATCGTTAAATAAAATTCCTTTTCCGTCTTTTAAGACATGAACATAATAATAATGTCCACAATTAGCATCACCCTGGTGGCATATTGCGCCTACGACTTTATATACTTGAGGTGTAGTCACAGAAAAAAAACTTTCTTGAATAAAATATTTTTCAAAATCAATTTCTTTTGCGTTAAAATTAATTTCGTGAGTCAATTTTTGTGTACCCGAAGAAGTGTATTTATACCTATTCATTTGGAAAAAAATATGTTTAGACAAACTCTTGATATAAGTTTCAATAATTGCTTTGGTTTTACTACCGTCTGGAAGTTCATAATCAGAAATTTCTTTTTTTGCAAAGTACTCATCTATACAATTGAGCATTTCATTTTTTCCTTCAACAGCTAATGAAAAAACTTTTTCTATTCTCCAATTCCAATCTGGAAAAGCTTGTTCTAATTCAGGATATCTAATAATATTTTTAATACATAAATCATAAATACCATAAATTTCAGGAATTCTTTCTTCAATAAAATCTAACAACATTAAAATAAAATCAAATATGTCTTGTTGATTGTCAAAAACTTCACCGCCAATAGTTCTGAATCTCATACTTTTCGAAATACAGTCATGAAAATCTTTCATTTCTTTTATTTCTACTTCTTGTTCAAATTTTAATTTTTTAAATATATTTTTTAATTGATGTAATGCACAATCCTTTTTTAAAGATTTGCCATTATATTTTATTACAGCATCACTAAACTCAGAAATATGAAATAACATCTGAAGCGTTGCATTGAGATAACAAATTTGACCAAAATTTGGCAATCCTTTTTCAGATAAAGAACTTTTAGGAGTAAATATGGTTGGTTTATTATTATCTGAAGGATATTTTGGAACAATCGTTTCGTTGGAATTAGAAGAAGGATATTTTGGAACAGTCGTTTCGTTGGAATTAGAAGTCGGTTTTTTGTTTTTAAATTTCCACATTAACGTCGAAAGGGGAATCAAAACAGCAACACCGTTTAATATTTTAAATTTATGTTTTTTTAAAAAAAGTTCACAAATTGATGTTATTGATTTTTTTTGTTCTTTCTTGTAATTATTTTCTTTTTCAAAAGAACCTATCTTACTTTTTTGAGCATTGTTATTTAGTATTACTGAAGACAAGTTTTGTTTGATCGGTTCTTCTTTTTTTAGTGCTTGTAACAAATTTGAATATTCGAAAGAAAATATCGACCCTATAGCAAGCAAAGCTGATAGAAATTTCTTATTTTTATTCTCAGAAGACATTTAAAACATTTACTCCTTATATTACGTGTGTATTCTTAATAGCTTTCTAATATTTCTAATGTAGCGTAGATTATATGATAAAATTTTTAAAATTTAAAATGTGAGTAAAGACGAATTATGTCTTTATGTTTAAAATTTTTTTGATTCTGAATAATTTAATTATTTTTTAAAATGCTTATTTAAAAAAATAACAAATAATTAAGAGCTTGTCGAACTATACTTTTTGCAATTGAATTTTCGGAATAAATAATGTATACAGTAGACTATGAAAAAAATAAATTTTCTAATAAAACCAGAATGCCAAGAATTAAAAAGCGCAACATAAAAAAGAAAAGAATCGTCGTACAACAAATAAAATTAAAACTGTGCTATAGCTATGCTATTTGAAAAAAAATTTATAGGATATATCACACATTTCTTGGTATAAACTGTACACGCTTTTTGTTTTAATTTGTTTATAAATTTTTCAAACAATGTAGCTTTACTAACTAACGAAGGCTGGAACTATATAGCAACTTAAATTAAAAAATTGAAACATTAAATTATTTATTTTACGCATGATGCAATTAAATTTTTCTAAAGTGACCTTAAAAGCTTGTCTTATAAAGCTGGGTAGAAAAAAATTTTTATGATATCCTTTTCAAAAATATTATAATTTTTTATAATATATGTAGGGACATAAATGAAAATAAAAAATATTACTAAAGATGTTTTAGAACTTATAAAAGATCAATTTTATGCAATAGAAAGAAATTGTGAAAAAAATTCTGAAAAAATTTTAAAAGCTTTTGTCCAAAATAAGGTCAGTGAATATCATTTTGCTTCGACTACAGGATATGGTTATAGCGACGCTGGCAGGGAAGTTATTAATTCAATTTTTTCACAAGTTTTCGGCACAGAACACGCGCTTGTAAGCACAAATTTTGTTAGTGGGACTCATGCACTTTTCGTTGCACTATCTGCAGTTTCGAGGCCAGGCGATGAAATAATATGTATCACAGGAAAACCTTATGATACACTCGAAACTGTAATAAATGGCAAAAATTGCGGTTCGTTAGCTGACATGGGAATTAAATTTAAGATCTTAGAAAATTTTGGTATAGACAAATTAGGCAAAAATCCAAAAATTATATATATTCAGCGTTCGAAAGGTTATAGTTTTAAAAATTCTCTGACTATTGAAGATATAGAAAAATTAACTCAAAAAATAAAGTCATCTTTCCCTGAAACTATAATAATAATAGACAATTGCTATGGCGAATTTGTTCAGACAAAAGAACCGGTTTTGAATACTGATTTGATTATTGGTTCACTGATAAAAAACCCGGGTGGTGGAATAGCGCCATCTGGTGCATATATAGCTGGCAAAAAAAAATATATAGATTTATGTGCCCAGAGATTAACTGCTCCGGGTTTAGGACAAATAGGTAATTCCTATTGTAACCGTGAAATTTTAATGGGATTTTTTTACGCTCCAGTAGCTGTACGAGAAGCTTTAAGAACAGCTATTTTTACTTCGGCATTATTTGAAATTTTAGGATTTAAAGTTTTCCCTAGATGGAACGAAATTCGCTCAGATATTGTACAAGCGATTAAATTAAATAATAAAGAAAATTTAATATCTTTTTGCAAAGAAATCCAGTCAAATTCACCTATAGATTCTTTTATAACGCCAGAACCATCAAAAATGCCAGGATATGAAAATGA
>JAIRZH010000004.1 GCA_031267335.1 Oscillospiraceae bacterium
TCGCGATGAACTTTTAGCTGACGAGAAATCGCCCGTGTTCCTGCACCATCGACAGACCAATTTAAAATTTTTTGTTTAACGTTCGGTTTCCAAGCATTATATTTGTAATCCGCATAAAACGTTTTATGTTTACATTCTAAATTTTTGCAAATATAACGTTGTTTTCCGGTATTTTTCCCGTGCTTATTAATATTGTTACTTCCGCAAAGATTTAAAATTTTTCATAGAAAGTTCGAAATTCTTCAAACCAATAGCTCGATTGTATTCTTTTTGTTTTAAGAATTCATTTTCGTTAATTAAACGATTAATAATTTTTATTTGTTCTTCGTTATCTTGTTTCTTGAGAGATTCTAAAATATTTAGAAAATTTTCTTTTTGAGTATTGAAATAAATATTTTTACTTTCTAAAATTTCTTTTTGATTTGATATTTTCTTTAATTGAACAGTCAAATTTTTAATTTGAATATCTAACTGTTTATTTTTATTGTCCGAAATTTGAATTTGATTTTGCAATTGTTTATTTTTGTCATCAATTTCATTATTCTTAACGTAAGAATCATTAATTTGAATACATAAATTTTGTTTTTCAGAATTAAGATATTTTAGAGATTCTTCCAGTTCTTTAATTTGATTTTTTAAATGTTCATTTTCTTTGCCAGAAACCTGAATCTGTTCTCGCAAGCAATTATTTTCACTAATAACTTCATTAAATTTAGTGTTTAAATCGTTAACCTGAGTGCATAAATTTTGATTTTCAATTTTAGATTTTTCTAGTTCTTCAAATTTATTTTTTGCTATTTTTTCCATTCGTTTAATTTGATTATAAGAATCTTCAATTTCAGTACTTAATTGTTTTTTTTCATCGGATAACTTCTTATTTTGATTTCGTGATCTTAGGTTTAGGTTTTTTACTCGTTTAATTTTGCCAAATAAATCTTTATTTAATTGTTTTAAATTTTCTAGCTCTTTGTTTTCAAGAGCTACAGCTGATATAAGATTTATGAAGTTTTCATGAATTTGTTGAATATATTCTTCAATATTTTGCTGAACAGAAATATTTTGTAATGGTCTAATAATATCTTTAACCTTAGAATTTAATTGTAATGCATCAGTTAATTCTATTAAATTAGATTTAAAATTAAGTACAAGATTGTTAATTTTATCTTTTTGTTTATTTTTATCTTCAATTTGTTTTTCTAAATCTGATTTTAGGTTTTCTATACATTCTTTTTGAATTTCTATTACTTCATTTTTAACTTGTATAAATGACTCATTAACATTAGAATTTTGTTTTATCATATTTAACATTTGAGATTTTGCACTTTGTTTCCCCAAAAACATGGCTAACGAACTACTGGCAAAAAGAACAGCTAAATTTATTAATTTTTGATTATTCGAAGAATTTTTTTTAAGTTTCTGATTGTTTTCAAACTTTGAATTTTGAGATGTAAAAACTTCTTTTGCAAAAGCGCTTGAATTAGTAACAGATAATGCAATAAGAGCTATAGATATTAATTTTGATTTCAATTTTTTTGATAAACTTAGTGATACATTATTAATTTTGTTATCATTTTTGTTATATAATTTTTTATTTGTCAAAGCCTTGACGAATGGCATTATTGCCATTGAAATTCTTTTAAAATAATTAACTTTCATTTAAAATCTCCTTATTTAAAATTTATTTTCAGATAAATCAAAAACATAACCTTTTTATATTTTTTGGTATTTTATATTTATTTTAATTGCTTCGGGAAGTTGCATTAAATTTATAAAAAATATTCAAAAGTTGCTTAAAATTTGTGTTTCAGCTTTTCGAAAACTAATTGCTAATTTATTATAACATTTTTATTAAAATTTATATTCATTAAAAATAGATATAAATTTTGGACAATTTTTGAATATTTTTTATATATTTCATTTGAGAATAGAAAAACCAAGAGCTTGCCCGATATCTCCTAAATAGCGCATATTCAGTTAAAATTTAAAATTCTGCATGCTTTAAATAGTCAGTATCTGCATTACTTGTGCTTTGAATTTTAAAAATTTTATCATAAAATTTACATTGCTTAAGAAATATTAGACAGGCTTTAAAATATCATGAATTCTATTTTATTTTTTATTTTTAAAAATTTCTGTTTTAAAAATTAAAGAATATATAACACAAATGACAAACATTTCTGGTAAAATATATGCTAAATTATAAGCAGCTACAAAAATTAAAGTTTGGCTAGAAAAAACAGTTTTCCATATAGTAAACCCTGAAATAACATGACATATAAATTTAAGCAAATAAGAAAGACTAATACCTAGTAAAATTTTTGATAATTTTTTTTCATTTTTTTCCGAAAAAATCGATGATAAACCAAGGCACATATTAGCAATTATATAATCAAGCAAAAAAATTAAAATTAAAAAAACTAAATTAATAACAGGAGGCATATGAAAACCAAAAAAAATTTTAGTTAAGCCATAAATTGCGCCAAGCAAAATTCCGAGTTTTGCCCCGTGCCTGAATGAAAATATAATAATCGGTAAATCTCCAAGAGTCGCAGAACCGCCACTAGGCATTTTAATTATTATAAATAAATGTAAAACAAACGCTAAAGCTGCTGAAATTGACATCTCGGTTATTATTTTATTTTTCGATTCTTTTAACATTTTTATTAAATTTTATTCCTAAGAACCTATTTTAATATTTCTTAATCAGTATAAATTTTATGATTAAAATTTTTAAAATTTAAAGCGTGAGGAAAGCAAAAACTGACATATTTGACTGACGAGTAATGTAGAATTTTTAAAAATTTTAACTAAGATTTGCGCTTCTTTAGAAATATCAGACAGATCCTTAACACACCTAACCTAATTTATAACATGGTAGCGGCAAATGGACTCGAACCATCGACAATTCGGGCATGAACCGAATGCTCTACCAACTGAGCTATGCCGCCGTAGTTTACCTGTTAATATTAACATTAGAAGTTTTTAATCGTCAAGCGTGAATAAACTTCCTTCTAAACTTTACGAAATACTTCGTTTTTTTAAAGTTTTTTAAAATATCTACATAAGCTAGCACCGCTTTTTATAAAATCCGGTAAAAGCCTATCTAATATTTCTAAGTAATACAGATTTAACGATAAAATTTTTAAAATTCAAAGCATGAGGAAAGCAAATACTGACGTATTTAACTGACGAACAATACAGAATTTTAAAAATTTTAGTTAAATATGTGCTGCTTTGGAGATATTAGACAGGCTCTAAACTTAAAAAGAAGTCTATTTACGCTTTTCTCAATAAAAACATAAAAATTTTTTTTATTTTCTTTAAAACTTGTTTTCATTAAAGCTAAAAACAAATTTTTAGCATGTTTTGATGATTTTAGTGTCGTTTGGCTGACGCTGAATAAAGAAAAATAAACAAAAAAAAGATACCAAAAGTTATGTTGATAAGTTTGATGAGAACAAGTTCTAAAGTTATAAGCATATTTTTTTTATTTTAATCGTAAGTTTTATTTCAATGAAAAAAATGATTTTAAAATTACAGGATTACGGACCAAAAATAGTAATTATAAAGACAAAGCTATTTGAAATAATAAGAATTTTTTTGTCTTTTTTAATAATTATTTTTATGTTTATATGTGCTTTTACAAAGATATCAGCTATAAAATCTTGTTTTGATATAAATTCTATAGGAATTTTTGCTGCACAACTTTCTATGCCAAAAACTTTTTATTTAAAATCGCCAGATGAAAAAGAAGAAATTTCTGTTGAAGAACAAGAAAATATTTTTCCAAAAAATGGGGAAACTGAATATGAGCCTAAGGGCCCGAAAGAAGTCACCAAAAATACGCCTATGCCACCACAACGTGTTATTGAAATTAGTGCTTCTGGCGTAAAAAATGGGATTTTTTTAGCAAAAAACGGCACAGACAGAGAAGTTGATTTTAATTTTTATCTTAATAAATTTCCTGATATCAAAATAAAAGATAAAAATCATCCCTTAGTGCTGATATATCATACTCATACTACTGAATCTTATTTGCCAACAGATAACGGTACAATTTCTAAAGATTTTTATCCTAGAACTTGTGACGCAAAAGGAAACGTTGTTGCCGTCGGCGAAGAAATCGTTAAAGCTTTAAAGGCTAATGGTATAAAATCGATCCATGATACAACGATGCATGATTATCCACTTTATAACGGTTCTTATTCTCGCAGTGAAACAACAATTAAAAAGAATCTTAAAAAAAATCCATCTATTAAAATAACGATAGATGTTCATCGCGACAGTATGGGAGATATAAAAACAATATTTAAAAAATCTGGAGAAAAATGTGCACAAATAATGATGGTTTCAGGCTCTGGATTTCCGAATTGGGAAAAAAATTTATCGTTAGCTTTGGCGTTTCAAAAAAATTGCGAAACAATGTTCCCTGGTATGACTCGTGCGCTTTCACTTAGAAATGCTAGATACAACCAAAATCTAACTACGGGTTCATTGCTGGTTGAAATCGGTACAGATAAAAACAGTATTTCTGAAGCTAAGCGTTCTGGGAAAATATTAGGCGAAAGTTTAGCGAAATTCATAGAAAAATTAATTGTTGAAAAACCAGTTGTAGAAATTAAAAAACCTAAAGTTATTGAAAAGCAAATTACCAAAAAACCGATCATAGCGGCTAAGAATATTAAAAAAAAGGCGTGATAGTTATTTTAAAATCTTTAATTCAAAAAAAATTAAATTTTAATAAAATAAAAAAAATTATTCCTAAAAATTTAAAATATTTTTTGACTTCTTTAGGGGTTACTTCGTTATTTATATTGTTAGTAATGGGTTTTGCAACAGCAGAAAAAAATATAAGAAAATCTGTATGTAACGACGATAGACCTTTGCTGGAATATAATTTTAAAGACCAAAAAACATTTATACAATTAACTTTTATGGGGACAGAATTCAAGGCAAATTTTTAAAACTTGTTTTGCCAAACTTGTAAACACAATTCTTTGGTAATTTTCTGGCATTTTTTTATTTATTTTCTTTGCTCAGCGCCAAAATCATCAAAAATATACTCAAAAATTATCTAAAAGTTTTTATTTTAGTTTGATAGAATAAGTTCTTAATTTTTTTAAATATGATATAATTAAACCATAAATATCGTATCGTTATTTTAAGGAATTAAATGGATAAAAAAAAAGTCTTTCAAGTAATTTTATTTAGTTTTGTATTGTTGTTTTTAAATTTAAATTTCATCGTTGCCGTTCAAGAGGTTACTGAAGAAATTCCAAAAAGCGAAGTTATGGCACTCGAACAACCGAGTTCAGAGCCACAAAACAAGATATCCGAAAAAGAATTAGAGAAAATAACAGAAGATTTAAGAAATCGTAGACAACACTCAAACGATGCTTTGCCAAAACCTGAAAAAAATATCGAATCAGTCCAAGAGCAAAAACCAGCACAAGAAAATATTGATCCGGCACCAGAACCGGTTAAACCTCCTACGAAAAATAATCAAGTTAACGATTATGATTTATTGCCAAAAGAACCAAAAAAAGATATTGCACTCCCTGAAATTACAAATAATGAAGTTGAAGATTTTGAAAGCATTACTCCTTTTTCGGAAAAAAAAAGAAAGAGTTATTTGCTCCGCGGTATAATTTCGATGCTATTAGTAATTGCAGGTGCTTCGATGATAGTAATAGTTGCCGCAAGTGAAATAAAAAAGAAAAGCAAAAAGAAAGTTTTTAAGCGAATAAAGATAAAAAAATAACCTGGGAGTTTTTGGTAAATTTGAAAAATATAAAAAAGATTCATTTTATAGGTATAGGCGGTGCCGGAATGTTCGCCTTAGCTTGTATTGCGATTGAACAAAATTTTTTGGTAAGCGGATCTGATTCACAGGATTCTTGTAATATCCAAAATTTAAAAAAACGCGGCATTAAAGTTTATGTAGGGCATGATAAAAAAAATATAGATAATCCGGATCTTGTAGTATATTCTGGAGCTATAAAAAAAGATAATCTCGAATTCGCAGAAGCTATTAAAAATAAAATCAAGCTTATGACACGTAGCCAGTTTTTATCAAAAATTTTCAAAAGATATAAAAATTCAATTGCAGTTTCGGGTTCACACGGCAAAACAACAACTACTTCAATGATTACCCAAATTTTATTTAAATTTGATCCGACAGTTATAGTAGGCGCATATTTTAAGCTAATTAATGGTAATAGCAGAATCGGTAATTCAGATTTTGTTGTTTGTGAAGCTTGCGAATATTTAGATAGTTTTTTAGATTTAGAACCAAATGTTGGAGTTATTTTAAATATCGATAACGACCATTTAGATTATTTTAAAAATTTAGAAAATGAAATTAATTCGTTTGGCAAATTTGCTGAAAAATGCAATGTACTAGTAATTAATAAAGATGACAAAAATTCAGTTAAAGCAACAAATAATTTTGCCGGTAAAAAAATATTTTATAGCTTAGAATCAAATTCTGAATTTATGGCCAGAAATATTCAAAATTTAAATGGAAACATCAGTTTTGATGTTTCACAAGATAATAATATAATTTTTAATATCAAATTAAAAATACCCGGAAAACACAATGTCTATAATGCTTTGGCTGCAATTGCGGTTTGCAATTTTTTCGGTTTAGAAAACCAAGATATAAAATCTGCATTAGAAGTTTTTTCTGGCCCTGAACGAAGGCTTGAAACAATTAGCAAAATTAATGGAATAACTATAATGGATGATTTTGCTCATCATCCCACAGAAATTGAGGCTAGTTTAAAAGCAGTAACAGAAATGAATTTTAATCGAATTTTATTAGTTTTTCAGCCACATACTTTTTCTCGTACATATTTACTAATGAACGATTTTATCCGTGTATTTAGTTCTTTTAATTTATTCAAAATTATTCTTACGGATATTTTGCCAATACGTGAAAAAAATATATATAAAATAAAATCAGAAGATTTAGCATCTAAAATACCAAATTGTATTTGTCTAAGAACTTTCGAAAGAATCGCTGAATATTTAGCTGAAAATTCTAAAAGTGGAGATTTAGTTTTAACCATGGGTGGCGGAGATATTTATAAATGCGCTCGCATGATTTTAGAAAAACAAATATCTTCAGAAAATTTGTATAAAAATCCATGAGCATTTATCGAACTTTTATTAATGTTTCTTTAATACTAGAAATTATTTTATGTCCACCGCATCTAGGTAAGCTTAAGTGCTTATCTAATGCCTGATTTTATGTCTGTTTCCTTTCAGGTAAGCTTAAGTTCTTTTCAAAGCTTTACTCTTTGTACCCATTTCTTTAGAAAAGAAACGGGTACTCCCAAAGAAACAGCGGCTTACGGTGGCTCGTTGCACTTCGCCAAGGCGCCG
>JAIRZH010000137.1 GCA_031267335.1 Oscillospiraceae bacterium
TATTTATATCTATTAACATTTTTACCGCCTTTACTATCAATATTTTTATTTTAATTTAGTTTTTTTCTTTCATTTTAATTTTTAGTTTAACTTTTTTTTTATTGATAGACAAGTCTATTGAGCTAACTACAATGCTATATGCTGCTATACATGTTAACAGAATGATAGATATAGTTATTTAAGAAACACTCCCCCCTATTGTAAAAATTTAACGTAGTATAAACCAAAAAGTACCGAAATATGGTCGTTAAACAGTAGTGGTAACAGGCCCTAATAAAATAACAATTTTTTGTACCTGTTTTTTAAAAATTAATACAAAAAATAAGGTATTAAATGAGGCTCGGAAATGAATAAGATTTCACATAATTCATCAATTAAACCATATTTAAAAATTTTTTCTTTAATAACGATTTTCATATTATTTTTAATGCTTCAATTAAGCGAAGAATTAGGAAATTTACGTTTGCCTTTCAACGGTCAACTGGGAACGTTAACATATTGGAATTGTATTTTAATTGGTTTTATTTCAATTTTTTATATTTTTAAAATAAAAAAATTTTATATATGGGATTTAATAACAGGAATTATTTTAGGTTGTATTTGTTTTTTTCGCCCAAATTTCATAAATCCGATATTACTCTCTATTACCATTTTTTCATATTACTCTGCAGCTTATATTTTTAGAAATTATGGTAAACAAAATTATTTTTTGGCTGATTTCAAAAATATATTAAATTCTGTCAAAACAGGAATTTTAATTTCTATAATTCCTACAATAACCAATATAGTTGAATTTAAATTCATAAATAATTTATCTGTTGATTTTAATTTAATTAGATTTCCATTTGCTATGTTTGCCGCATTGCAGCCAGGAATTGCCGAAGAAGTTATTTTTCGTTTTTTTCTGCTCGCTTTTGTTTTGAATGCGTTTAAAGGAAAACTTCCGAAAACAAATTTTATCGAATTTTTAATTTATTTTTTGATGATAGTTCCTCATTGTTTACTTCATTATCAAATGAATGAATTTATTCAAAATCCAATCCCTGCTATTTTAAATTTAATTTATATGTGTGTTTTTTACGGTATTCCGGCGGTTTGGTTAATGAAAAACAAAAATTTATATGCTGCTATTAGCTTTCATTGGTTTATAGATTTTATCAGATTTTGGCTTATAGGAGCGTAAAGACCTAACTGGGGCCTGTTCCCACTACTGTTTAACGACTATATTTCGGTACTTTTTGATTTGTACTACGTTAAGAACCTGTCTTCAATAAACTAAAGATGCAAATTTTTGACAATTCTTAATACATTTGACTTTGCTTGCTTGGACTAAGCCGAGAAAAATAGGCAAAAAATGCCAAAAATTGTGCTTAAAGCTTATTGGAAACAGGTTTTAAAAATGACCAAATTTTAAGTAATTTTCGTTTTGGGCAAGAGCCTGTCATCTCTGAAACAGCGCATATTTAATTAAAATTTTAAAATTCTTTATTGCTTTAAATATGTCAGCATTTGCATTATTTGCGCTTTAAATTTTAAAAATTTTATCATAAAATTTGTATCGCCCAGAAATATCAAACAGGCTCTTTTCGATGAATACAGGTTTTATATTTTCCGCTTGCAATATTTAATTTTTTTCTTTTTTATGAATTTTTGCGACATCGCAATCTTTGCTAAATTGTTTTGTTAAATTTACATTATTAATTTCAAAATCTACTGCTTCGCATGATGATTTTACTTCCAAATCTGTATTTTTATTTTCAAGACTTTCAACTAATACTTCACACAATTTGCTAAATTCTATTTGATCAAGTTCAATGCCATGCGTACGGAACGCATTACGAATATCAAAACCATTTTGCATTTGTAGAATCTTTTCTATAAAATCTTTATCTGATAAAAGTTCAATAAATTTTTTTCTAGTTATTTTTATTTCCCCCTTTTTTTAAAAAAATTACTATTTTTGATAAAAAACGATTGAATTTTCAAAATTCTAAATATAAATCTAAAACCCTATATTTAATAAATCTAAACATACAATTTTTGGCATTTTGTTGCTCATTTTCTTCGTTCGGGCAAACAATGCCGAATTCATAAAATTTATATTTTATTTTAATGAGGATAAGCTTTTAAATTTTGATATTTTTTTAAAAAATTTTATCTTTTGTTTTCATTTTATGAATATTAAAACATTTACGATATTTAATCAGATGATTTTTTTCTTAAAACAAAAATATTATCACTAAGAATGGTATTTTAAATTTTTCGAACATTAATTTTTTATACTCATCTATAATTGAGCATTTTATATAAAAAAAAAATTATTGTCAAAAATTTTTGTTTTTATATACCAAAATTATAAGTTTCAACTTTGGTTTTTGTTTAATTAAAAATTTTTAATATATAAAAATTTGTCTTCAAAAACGTTTCAAAAGTATACGAAAAAGAGAAATCATAAAAATATTTTCTTGATAAATAATTTTAATTTTATAATCTTTTGGTAAAACTCTTGAACAACTGTAGCTGTAATATTTGAAAAAGTTTATAATAGTATTCGGAATAGTTTTAAAAGTGTGAGAGGAATTTCGCAAAAAAATTTTAAAAGCCTGTCTAATATTTCTAAGCAATACAGAATTTTAAAAATTATATCATAAAATCTGTACTGCTAAAAAATATTAGACAAGCACTTTAGGAGGCAATAAATTGATTTTTGATTCTCATGCACATTATGACGATACAAAATTCGATAATGACCGTTTTGACTTATTGAGTTCATTTCCTAAAAATCAAATTTCACGGGTTATTAATGTTGGTGTCGATTTAAAAAGTAGTATTGATTCTGTAGCATTAGCACAAAAATATGATTTTATTTATGCAGCGATAGGTATTCATCCACAAAATTTAAATGTACATGAAAATTATATATCAGATTTAGAAAAAATTTTTTATTTCGCCAAAGAAAATATTGTTGCTATTGGTGAAATTGGTTTAGATTATAATAAAATACAATATAATATCGAAACTCAAAAAAAATTCTTTGAAAATCAAGTTATATTGGCCAAAAATTTAAATTTGCCAGTTATAGTTCACGCTAGAGACGCTCTTAGCGATACTTTTGATATTCTAAAAAAATTTAGGCCAAATGGAATAATACATTGTTTTTCAGGAGATTCAGAATTTGCTCAAAAAGTTATTGATTTAAACTTAAAAATCGGAGTCGGTGGAACTATTACATTTAAAAACTTTAGCGATCTAGCAAATGTTATCGCTGAAGTTCCAATTGAAAATATCTTGTTAGAGACAGATGCACCTTACTTAGCGCCAGCTCCGTTACGAGGCAAACGTTGTAATTCTACTTATATAAAATATACAGCTGAAAAATTAGCTCAGATTAAAAAAATTCCAATTGAAACTATATTTTCAGTTACTGAACATAATGCATTTGAATTTTTCAAAATATAATAATCTGTCTTTAACAATATTTTATGATTGTAATTATAATCATATTAAGAGTCTATCCCTAAAAAATTAACAATACTAATAATCAAAAAAATATTTGAAATATTAGATATTTAAATGCTAAATTTAGTGTGAATTACGTGAATGGAAAATAAACAAAGTTATAAATCATGGACGATCAGCGATGAATTTTGGGAAAAAATCAAAGATCATATACCAAAACATAAGCGCGATCTAAATAAAGAGTATAAAATACAATCAGTGGAGGAAGAAAACCCTTAGAGCCTGTCTAATGTCTCCAAAGGAGCATATATTTAGCTAAAATTTAAAATTTTGTATTGCTCGTCAGTTAAATATGTCAGTATTTGCCTTCCTTGTGTTTTGAATTTTAAAATTTTATTATAAAATCCGCATGATAATAAGTATTAGGTAGACTTTAAACAAAAATTTTTAAATTGAGGCAGTTTTAATGAACAAAAATTTACGAAATATTTTTAGTTTTTTTATGAGTTGCTTGTTTATTTTCGTTCCTATTGCCAAATCGAATCTTGCGGCATCAACGAACAAAAAGTATAAATTAGAAGCAAAATTTGGATTAAACAAAT
>JAIRZH010000143.1 GCA_031267335.1 Oscillospiraceae bacterium
TTTTGTTTTTGTATAAATGCATATATTATTTAAAATCTAAATTAAAAAATTATAATTAATAACTAAATTAATTATAACTTTGAGTATGCCAGGTTTGATGCTGCATTTTAGGTGAATTAATTATAGTTTTGGTTATCATTTTTTAAATAATTTCTATTTGGAAATTTTAATATAAATCCACACTAATCAAACAGTCTTAGAAACGGAATCAAATGCATAAGAAAACATTCAAAAATTTTTAAAAAATTTAAGAGCCTGTCTAATATTTCTAAGCAATACAGATTTAACGATAAAATTTTTAAAATTCAAAGCGTGAGGAAATCGAATACTGATGTATTTAACTGACGAAACAATACAGAATTTAAAATTTTAGTTAAATATGTGCTACTAAAGAGATATTAAACAAACTCTAAGCTTAAATAATAAAAAATAGATTAAAACATCTATTTTAAAATAAAATTCTAAAAACTTTGAAATATGTTTCAGTTTTTTACTATCATCAGAAAATACGATTTCTCAAAAATAATGGATAAAGTAAAATTAACATGATAAAACTTGAATAGCGCTCAACTAAATATACTTTCTTTAATAATGCTAAAAATTATCAAAAAATTATGTTTTGCGCTTATTGAGGACAGGTTATTAGTTCGTTTCGAGAAGAAATCTAAAAATTATTTGAATTTATTATATTTTGCTTATTTTTTAATTTCCTGGCGGAAAATCATTAAAATTCATTGCTGAGTTTTTAGGGATAGGCTCTAAATATAAATTACCGGTAAATAAGTTTAAAACCGCTAAGCTTGCATCGAAAACTTTTAAAAAGTTCCTTCTTAACTTTTTAAATTTTTTGAATCTAAATTTTAGCAATAATTCTTATATGCTGCTCTTTTTTTCATCTGTTTGATTTTCTTTTGTTTTTAAATAACATTATGTTAGCTATTCTCTTAATTAATTAAGTTATTATTTTTAAAATGCTCATCTAAAAGGTAATAAATAAAAGTTTTGTCAAATTGTATAAAATCAAACACTTTTTGGCGAATTTAAATTTTATTGTATATTTTACAGTTTAAAAAATTAGATGTTATATTCATTGAGCCTAATACAATTTGCTCTTGTTTTTATATCAATATTAACTTATAAAGGCTTTAGTTATGAAAAACAAAAATATTGGAATTTTAAGCTTTAAACCATTTACCTTAGGCGGCGGCCAAAAAATGACGCTTGCTTTGTGCGATTTTTTGTGTGAATATTTTAATACTTTTCTATTTTCATTTTGCAAAATTAAAGATTTAAATTTTTCAATAAACAAAAAATTAAAAATAATAGATTTAAAAGCTCCTGATGCTCGTGTGCTATACGTACTAACAAAAACTTTTTGGAAATTCAAAAAAATTGTTAGCTCCGAAAAAATTGATGTCTTAATTGTCAGCGGAAGTTCACCTATTCCTATCGTTTGGCTTATAAAACCATTTATTAAATGCAAAATAATTTTTTGGGAACATGAATGTATTGCAAATCGAGATAAAAAGTCATTTTTGTTCCGCAGAATGGCATGCCAAATTAGCGATAAAATCGTATCTATTTCTAAAGCAACTTGTGATGACTATAAGCTTTTACTTAATTGCCAGAAAACTGAGTTAATTTATAACTTTGTTGATGACAAAATTTACAAGAACGCTGGTGAATATAATTTAAACTCAAAATTAATTATTTCTGTAGGAAGATTATCACATGAAAAAGGATTTGATCTTGCGATCGATACGGCAAAAATCATATTTAAAAAACATCGAAATTGGCAATGGCACATTTACGGGGAAGGATCGGAATATTTAAATCTTGAAAAAAAAATAAAAAAAAATAATTTAGAAAAAAACTTAATTTTAAAAAGGCGATGTGATAATATTAGCCAAAAATATAAAAACTATGCAATTTTCGTGTTGCCTTCTTATCGTGAAGGCTTACCGTTAGTATTATTGGAAGCTAAAATTAACGGCATTCCAAGCGTGAGTTTTGATTGTAAATCTGGGCCAAATGAAATAATTTCTAATAATATAAACGGATTTCTGATTAAATGCTATAATACAAAAAATATGTCCCAAAAAATCATTAATTTAATAGAAAATAAAAATTTAAGAGCTGAATTTTCAAAAAATTGCAATTTAAATTTAGAAAAATTTAATAAAAAAAATCTTTTAAAAAAATGGAAAAATTTAATCAATAATTTATAAATTTAAAATCATAAATTATATTTCAGTGCTTTTGAAAAAATTTCTTATTTTAATAAAACCGATTATGCAATCAATTTAAATTTAGAATCCAGTGAGATCAAATAAATAATTTTGACAAATTAATTATACAATGATACATGTTTCAAAATAAAGTTATTTATATTTTATCATTTTAATCCTCGTTAGCTCAGTTGGTAGAGCATGCGGCTGTTAACCGCAGGGTCGTTGGTTCGAGCCCAACACGAGGAGCCAGATTAAAGATTTGTATTTTTTACCATTATAAATTTCTTGCAAAAGGTGATAGCGGGCCCTATATGGGCTTTTAAAAAACAGTATTAAATACGCAAAATCTCCGAAATTTACATTTTAGTTTAATAACCTTTTAATTGCCACATTAGGAATATATTTGCAAAATTTAAAACAAGAAATTATTAAAACATTAAAAAATGTATGTTTAAAATTCGATATCAATCTAACCGTTAATCAGCTTGATAAATTTGCTGATTATGCTTGTTTTTTAATTGAATACAATAAAAAAGTTAATTTATCTTCTATAAAAAAACCGTTTGAAATAGTTATAAAACATTTCTTAGACAGTCTTATCGTAAGCAAAATTATAAAAATAGAAGGTAAATTAATCGACATCGGTTCCGGCGCTGGTTTCCCGGGTGTTCCGCTTAAAATTTTAAATTCTAGTCTTAATTTAACGGTTCTTGATAGTTCTAGAAAAAAAATTAATTTTCTTACCGAATTAGCAAATTTATTATCTTTAAATATAAATATAATAAACGAAAGAGCTGAAAAAATCGCTTGTACTAATTTAAAGGAAAGTTTTCAAATTTGTACAGCCAGGGCAGTGGCGCCATTAAATATGCTTTGTAAATTATGTTTGCCTTTTGTTGAAAAAAATGGAGTTTTTATTGCTCTTAAAGGGCCGTTAGCAGAAACTGAGATAAACAGTTCTTTTGATATTATTAAAATATTAGGAGGCGAGATTATAGAAACTAAACAAATTAACCTTCCTGAAAATCTCGGAAAACGTATTTTAATAAAAATTAAAAAAGTAAAAACATATTCTATAAATTTTAATTAAAATTTTCAAAATTTTACACTACTACACTAGGACCTTGTTTCTAGTTATTTCGAATATCAAGAACAAGGCTAAAATTTTAAACCTGTCTTCAACAAGCTAAAGATGCAAATTTTTAACAATTTTTGAACATTTTTAATGCATTTAATTCTACTCAGCCGATGTCAAACTTAGTGAAATAAGCAAAAAATACTAAAATTGTCAAAAGTTGTGCTCGGAGGGGCTTTATTGAAGACGCGTTATTGCTTATTCAAACCAAAAATTATTCAAAATTTGATAATTTTCAGATAGTGGGAACAGATACTAGTTTAAAAATTATTATTTATATACAAAATATACAAAAATTAAATAAATATGCCACTTAAATTTGGAATCAATTTAATTTGACATCTAAAATTACTAGCGGTATTCTTAAAAACATGTTGGTGTTGATGACGCTGGAGACATACCCGTTCCCATCCCGAACACGGAAGTCAAGCCCAGTGGTGCCGAAGATACTTAGCTGGAAGCGGCTTGGAAAAATAGGAAGATGCCAACTTTATTTATTTATAATTAGAACTCGTTCTCATTGAACCAAGAAAATTATGTTTGCGGGTTTAATGATAATGAGTTTTTGTAGTTTAAAATATTGTGCAATCATAAATTATTAGAATTTTTTTGAAACTTTCCGGAACATTTCGTTTTTTTATTTAAATCTCCTTGAAATATTCCAAATACATATTAAGCGTCGCTTTTTATAAAATCCGAAGATTTTAAAAATAAATCTATTATTTTAGAAGCTTGTTTGATAGGCTTTTTTAGAAGTTAATTAATTACAAAATATTTTTAATTCAAATTTTTATAATTTATTTATAAATCCTTGATTATAAGAAATTTAAAAGCCGACTAAAAAAATAATCAGTTAAAAATAAAAATCAAACACAGACAAAAAAGTAAGAGAGTCACGCGGAACATTGCCAAAGTTTTAAATTCAGAAAAATCAAAAAAAATAAAAAATTAAAAAAAGGGCCTTTTAGAAACTCTTACTACAAATTTAGCAGTTTTGAATTTATTTATTAATAATTTTTAAATTAAGGTTATTAAAAAAAATAACATCAGCAAAAAAACTTCGCGGAATAACACACTAATTTAATATTAAAATTAATCTTAAATATATATTATAGAATTTTTATTCTAAAAAATTTGGTGAATTTTTTTGATTCCAATTACTAAAAAAAATAAATTTTTGTTAAAACCAAATAAAAAAACAAATAAATCACGATCAATAATAAAAATATTTTTTTTACTATTAGTGTTTATTATTTTAGCTTTATATTTGTTTATTTCACGCAGTTTGTTTCATAATTTAAATATTTTAGATCTTTTTAAAGACACATTTTGTTCATTTGGGCCTGGCGATGGATTTCCAATTTCTACTAATGGTTTTATTAATACTGTGAATTTCGGAATTTCAGGCCGGACTGCTTTGGTTTTAAGCAACACTGAATTTTCTTATATTTCGCCAAAATCAAAAATTATTTCTAAAATTAACCATAATTTTAGCAATCCATTAATGATTTCTAGTGGCAAACGTACACTGATTTTTGATTGCGGCGGAATAGATTTTAAAATAGTAACAAAATCAAGGGTTATCATTAACGATAAAACAGAACAAAAAATCACCGCAGCTGCGATTTCACCATGTGGAGTTTTTGGTTTTATCACAGAATCAGATGAATATAATTGTGAAATGCTTATAATAGATCAAAACAATAAGAAAAAATATAAATATTATTTCTCAAAATTGCATGTTTCGGATATTGCGATAAGCACAAACGGTTGTTCAGCGATAATTTGTGGATTTTGTGTAGAAAATAATGAAATAAAATCAATAATTCAAATTTTAAATTTTAAATCAAAAACCCCAGAATTCACACATGAAGTTTTAAATAATCCTATTATTTCAGTAAACTATTTTTCAAACGGAAATGCAGTTTTAGTTGGTGAAAAATCACTTATTTTTATAAATAAGAACAAAAATATTAAGGAATTTAGCTATGATTCTAAACAATTGTGTTTCGCTTCAGTTAATAATGAAATCGGTATAGCGATTAGCGTTTCCCCGATGAACGACGAGAGAGATCAACAAATTTTAATTCTTTCAAAAAATGGTAAAAAAATTTTATTTATAGAAACAAATAAAAAATTAAAATCTTTAGTTTTTTCAGATAATTATATTTCTGTTTTATCAGAAAATAAAGCTTTAATTTATAATCTTAATGGGAATTTAAATTTCCAAAAAAAAGTTCCAATCGCAACAAAAAAAATTGCTGCATTTTCTGGTTCGAAAGCCTTTGTGCTTGGCGAAGGCGAAGTTGATTTACTGTCTTAGGGCCCGTTACCACTACTGTTTAACAACCATATTTCGGTACTTTTTGATTTGTACTACGTTAAATTTTTTTACAACACGTTAGTATTGTGAAAAAATTTTCCTTGTTCAAACCAAAAATTACTCGAAATTTTGTCATTTCAAATAATGAGGACAGGCCCTAAATTAGAAAATGTTGCGTTAATATTAAGGAGCCTGTCTTCGGTAAAAAACCCAAACACAACTTTTTGGCAATTTTTGGAATTTTTTCGCTTATTTTCCTCAGTTTGGCGCCAGTTAAACAAAACCAAATGTATTAAAAATGTTCAAAAATTGTCAAAAATTCGCATCTTTGGCTTATTAAAGACAGGTTCTTAATATTAAAACTAATTTTATGTCTGTTACATTTAAAAAGAACTTAAGTTTATTTAAAACGAAACAAATTCTTCGATGTTTAAAATAAAACATATCGGAAAAAAATTGTAATAAGCTCAATAAAAAAGCAGCATTACAATGTAAAGCCATTTTAAGGTTTTTTCTAATATGTTTAAATATTTCGTTAATTCTTCGCTTGCGCGTAGATATTCAAAAACATTTTCAAAATCTGCCGAACATGTTATTAAAAACTTTTGACCGTATTTATTAGCCGTAAAATTTTCGTGTTTAAATCTGTATCCACATACCAATACGGTAAGTACTAGGGCCTGTTCCTACTATTTGAAACGACAAAATTTCGAGTAATTTTTGGTTTGAATAAGGAAAATTTTTTCACAATACTAACGTATTGTAAAAAAATTTAACGTAGTACAAATCAAAAAGTATCGAAATATAGTCGTTAAACAGTAGTGGGAACAGGCCTTAATTCAAGATCTCTAGAAGCCTTTATTAAAAGGACACATTTAAAAGATTCTGGTAAAGAAACGTCTTTAAATTCCGAAGAATATTTTGAACTAATTTCAACATGTTTATTGTTATATATTTTAATTCTGAAATATGTTACCAAAAATACCACAGCTTGTATGATAGCAATTTTTTTGATTTTTTCTTATTTTAATTGGATTTTATGTTTTCGAACAACATTGTTTTTAAAGTTATTTTTTGTCACCCATTACTATTTAAAGTCTTTTCGCCAATATCGTTTTTAATAGCCTTAACTAAATTAAAATTACTAAGCAAACAAATTCAAAATCACCAAGCTTACAATAAAAGTTTTTGAAAGGTTATTTTTTAACTTTTGTTTTTTTTGAATCTAATTTTAACAATAATTCTTAAACCTCCAGTTTTTTTCAAAACGCTATAGCTATTTAATACCAAACAATTAATAATATAAATATAATTAAAATTTGTCAAATTAAGTCTAAGTTTTATTTAATGCCTTATTTTTTGTACCAATTTATAAAAATAAGTACTTTTGAAGAAATGTCTGATTTTATGTCTATTTTTTTAGGTAAATTTAAGTTATTATTCGATAAAAAGAAACAAATATAAAATAGACAAAAAATAAAGTATTAAAATAAATACCCTTTATAAACTTTAACAGCTTCTCCGATCATTAAAACATCTGTTTGATTGTAATTTACATAAATTATACCACCGGATAAATTTACTTTAATTTTAAAATTACTTTTGACATATCCATTCAAAACTCCTGCAATCACCGAAGCACATGCGCCCGTACCGCAAGCAAGTGTTTCTCCACTTCCGCGTTCCCAAACACGCATTGTTAATTCTTCTTCGTTAATAATTTCTACAAATTCTACATTAATTCCATCAGGAAATTTTCCACAATTTTGAATTGCGTTACCTATAATTTCAATTTCGATTTTTTTTATATTTTTTTCAAATATAACACAATGTGGATTACCTATTGATAAACAAGTTATATTGTAATTTTTTTTTAGAATTTCGATTTTTAAATTAATTATTTTTTCAAAATTAAATTTTGCGGGTATTTTCTGTGGATTAAACTCCGGTAATCCCATGTTGACCATTATTTGAGAAATCAAACCATCTGATTTTAAAATTTTAGTATATTTAATTCCTGAAAGTGTTTCTATTTTTATATCGTGTTTATTTATATTACGTTCGTCAAAAAGATATTTACTTACACATCTTATTCCGTTTCCACACATTTTTCCTTCAGAACCATCTGAATTAAAAATCCGCATTTTAGCATCAGCAATTTCAGAAGGACATATAAGAATTAAACCATCCGATCCGATTCCAAAACGTCTTATTGAAATTTTTTTGGCTAGAATATTAATATCATTAATTTTATTTTTAAAACAGTCTATATAAATATAATCATTGCCGCAAGCATGATATTTAAAAAATTCCAAATGTTTATCCTTTTTAATTAAATAAAAAAATTAATATTTTTACTATTATAATTGATTTTATTTTATTTTAGTAATAGTAGTAATTAATGTTAGAATGTTGATTTTTTTAAATTGTAGTTAATTTTACTGGCTTGTTTTGTTTAATTTGAAACTTAAACTTAGTGGAAATTATTTTGTTTTTGATCTTGAAATAAAATTTGGTTGAAACTTTTTATTTTTAGAGTATAAAAAGTTGAAAAGTATTTTGTTAATAGATTTCTTGCGAAAACAAATATTTTAAGAAACAGACTTCTTTTGAAATTGTTTTTGATATTTAAATATTTTTTAGGACTTGCTTTTGCTATTTGAAATTACTAAATTTTGAATATATTTATTTTTAAATTACTGGGTTTTATAAAAAGGCGGCGCGGTATACATTAAAGATACTTTAAGGAGTTTTGAAAAAACGAAATGTTCTGAAGAGTTTCAAAATAAGTTTTATAATTTTTGGGTTTTTTGGACAAAATAAAACTTAGTTTCTGCCGTTAATATCTGGTTTTTTATATATTTGACACTATTTTGAGTAAAAAAATAAGTAAAAATACCAAAAATTATTAAAAAAATTGTGTTTTGATAATTTGAAGATAGTTTCTAACGAGGTTTAAATCCGGTGAATTGGTTATCAACGTTTTTTAAGAAATTAATTTTAATTATTTTTCCATTACGATGCATGTATTGCGATAATATTTGCACAGAAAGCATATGTGAAGTTTGCGATAAAATTATTAAAGAAAAATTTTGTGCTAAAATAATTAAAACACATTATCGTGAGGTAATTTGCGCTTCGGCGTTTGCTTATCAAGGTTGTGTGAAAGAAGCGATAAAACGCTTTAAATTTAAACACGAAAAATCGTATAAAGATGAATTTTCAAAATTGGTTGCTAAAACAGTAAAAAAATGTTTCCCGAAACAAAAATTTGATTTAATAACATGTGTTCCGATACATGAAAATAGAGTTAATACAAGAGGGTATAATCAATCAGAATTAATCGCTAGAGGTGTATCTAAAATTTTAGGAATATCTTTTGAAAATACTTTAATAAAAACCCAAAACAATCGTTCTCAACATGGTTTAAACTTTGCAAAAAGGCAAACTAATGTTGATGGAGTGTACAAACTGATTAAAAATCTCGATGGCAAAAAAATTTTAATTTGTGATGATATTATAACTACAGGTGCCACTTTAAATGAATGCATCACAACGTTATTTCGGGCAAAAGCGGATGTTTTTTGTGCATGTTTAGCTTATACGGAAAAATGATTTTTTCAAAATAGATTTTTTGTAGAATTTAGGCGGTTAAATTTAAAATTATAAATTTTTGCAATCAGAAAAAGACATTGTTAAGTTTTTCACTAGGGATTGTTCCTGATGTTTGAAATGACAAAACTTCGAGTAATTTTTGATTTGAATAAGAAAAATTTTTTCATAATTATTGACGTATTGTGAAAAAAATTAACGTATTACGAATCAAAAAGTATCGAAATATGGTTGTTGAACGGTGGTGAGAATAGGTTCTGGGTAGGCTTTTGGCAATCAGTATATTTATTTATTATTTAGTCAATACCTCTAATTAGAACTTAATTTTTATTAAACCAAAATATGCTTAAAAAATTATCTAAAAATTTATATTTTGGTTTGATAAATATGTTTTAATAAGTTTAACAAACTACCAATGTTTATTTAATTTAATTTTAATTTTACGAAATAACCTTACGGTTTAAAAAAGTTTGAGTAGACTTTTATAATTAATTTATTGTAAAATTCAAAAAGATTCATGGGAGATTTCCAGAGTGGCCAAATGGAGCAGACTGTAAATCTGTTGTCTTTAGACTTCGGTGGTTCGAATCCATCATCTCCCACCAAGCATTCGTTGGATTTTTTGTTAAAAACAAGTTTTTTATAAATATTTCTAAAATTTCAGAAAAAATAACGAGTAATAATTATTGGTGTTTTGTAACTTATTTACGTCAATAAGCCAAAAATGCAACTTTTTATAATTTTTGAGTTCGAATAATAGGTAATTTTGGAAAAATATTAATTGTATTACGAAAAAATTCAACGCATTACAAATCAAAAAGTACCGAAATATGGTCGTTAAACAGTAGTGGGAACAGGCCCTAATTTAAGATTCTGTCTCTATATAGTTCTCAAAGTGTAATTTTCTGATTAATTTAATGTTTAAGAATTATCTAAAAATTCGTGTTTTAGAGCTTGCTTGATATTTCTTAAGTAGTAAATGTTTGGCTAAAATTTTTAAAATTTCGTACTGCTTGTTAGTTAAATATGTCAGTATTTGCCTTATTTGTGCTTTGATTTCCGTGTGTCAGGTCTAATTCCCTTGTATTCCCTGTGTTCAGACGAAAGTGGCTTAAATTTTTATGCCAAATTCTTTTATTTTAGATTTAAGAACTAAAAAATCTCCTTTTATATCTGATTTTTTCGCTGTATTACGCAATAAAGCAGACGGATGGAAAGTTGCCATAAACCAAATATTATTTTTGTTAATAAATTTACCATGATCTTGTTTGATTTTTATTTTAGGATTCATAATACACATAGCAGCGATTCTGCCAAGAGAAATAATAATTTTTGGTTTTATTGTTTTTATTTGATCGTGTAACCAATTGATGCAAAGTCCTTGTTCTGAGGATAATGGATTTCGATTTTGTGGCGGACGACATTTAATGATATTTGTTATGTAAAAATTTTTTTCCCTATACAAATTAATTTCCGCAAGCAATTTGTCAAGCAGTTCTCCTGAACGCCCAACAAATGGTTTGCCTTGCAAATCTTCATTTTTGCCTGGCCCTTCGCCGATAAACAAAATTTTAGAATAATAATTGCCTTGCCCAAAAACTACGTTTATACGTGTTTTTGCAAGATCACATTTAGTGCATTTTTTGCAATCGTTTTCTAATGATTTCCAAACGATTTCTTGTTCTTGGTTCAAAATTTTTCCTTATGATTTAGATTTTAAAAAATTTATTATAAATTTTGCACTACCTTAGAAATATTTGGCAGGCTCTAAGAAAGAGGTTTGATTTTAAAAAAATTCTTATTATTTAATTCTACTCCCAAAACAAGTAAAAAAATACTCAAAAATTATTTAAAATTTATATTTTGATTTGATGAAAACAAGTTCTAAACTAAAATATTACTTTATGATATGATGGGTTTTGTGGAAGAGGTTGCTAAAAATGAGCGGAATCAAAATTGTTGCACAAAATAAAAAAGTATTTCACAAATATTTTATACTCGAAAATATCGAGTCAGGTATCGAATTACGTGGAACGGAAGTTAAGTCTATTCGTGCCGGAAAAGTTAATTTAAAAGATTCTTGGTGTAATTCCGATGGTGAAGAGATTTTTGTTAATAACATGCATATAAGCGCTTACGAAAAAGGCAATATTTTTAATTCTGACCCTTTAAGGCGGCGAAAACTTCTTGTGCATAAAAAAGAAATATCCAGAATTTATAGTAGCATTAAACGTCAAAGTTTTTCGCTAATTCCGATTTCGATGTATTTTAAAGGAAAGTGGATAAAAATCAAAATAGGAATTTGCAAAGGCAAAAAACTTTACGATAAACGAGCAACCGTAGCGAAAAGAGATGCTCAAAGAAATATGCAACGCGCTTTTAAAGAAAATCAACGTGGCACAAAATAAAAAACTTGTCTTTTTAATTAAATTTGTTTTTTGGTTTGTGGCGAATATTTGTGTTTATAGGTAATAATAAAGATTTTGCAAACAATTAATATTAGGTCCTGTTGCCACTACCGTTTAGCGACTGATTTTGGTACTTTTTGGTTTTTACTACATTAAATTTTTTACAATACGTCAGTATTTTAAAAAAAATTTCCTTATCCAAACCAAAAATTATTCGAAATTCTGTCATTTCAAATAGTGGGAACAGGCCCTAAAACAAAAATTTTATGTTTTTTAAAAGTTTGCTTTGTGTTTACACCGAAAATCCTCTATTGGATGAGCTTCCTTTAAAAATATCTTCTAAAATTAATTACTTCTTCGGCAAAATTACCGTGCTTCTAAATAAACGCTTGCAAAAAAATTCTAAAAGTAAGAGTATCGAGTTCTGGGCTTATTTAAAAATATCTTTAAAAGCAGCATATATTTAGTTAAAATTTTTTTGCATTGCTTGTTAGTCAAATATGTTAAGTATTTGCCTTCTTCACACTTTGGATTTTAAAAATTTTAATCATAAAATTTACACTACTAAGAGATGTTTGGCAGATTCTTAGAGCTTGTTTAATGTTTTTAAGTAACGCAATTTTAATTAAAACATGCGCTGCTTCAGAGATATGGCCTTTAATATAGCAAAAGGGGTGTTTTAACGTGAAAAAATTGAAACAAAAATTACATCTATTGCATTATCGCTTATATTTTTATTTATTATTCCTGCCAATATTCGAGTTTTAGCTTTCCCGTGGGAAACAATGCTCACAAGCACGATCGGGTCAACGATTGCTGGAATGGTTCCTCGTGTTTTCGATAACATTTATAACTTAATAAAAATGAAACGCGAAGAAATTAGAATCGAGCGCGAAGTCACTAGATATCAAGGATTTCACAACGCAAACGAGATTGTTAGAAGGCTTAAATTAATTCAGGAAAATAAATCCGATATAAGAGTTTATGGACAAGTGAAAGCAAAAAAACAAATGTTTAAGATTTTGAGTGGTGTTATTGCACGAATTGATAACATAAAACGTCATAGAAGTAATATCAAAGAGGTTCGTGGCAATATAATTTACATAATTGGTGCTCCTGGAACAGGAAAAACAAAATTGTGTTATGCAATTGCTAGTGCGTTTTGCAAATATCCTGAGAAAACTTGTGTTTTTTGCCACAGCGAAAATGTAACTTCAGAAACCGAACTCGGAATCTAACTTTTTAAAACTATTGCCACAAAAGACATTGGCAAAATACGAACAAAAAATGTGTTTACCGGAACCAACGGACTTATTCCAAAAGATGAAGAATCTCCAATGTTAAAGCATATTTTAAGATGGTTTGAATCAGTCGTAATTATAGATGAATTTGAAAAAATGAAGCTTAAGAGTGCAAAACCTGGCACAATGTTTAATTTAGGAGGCGTGATTATTCCGAATACAAGTGCTTTGACGAATGTTCCGGAGGTCGATAACAGTGCTGATGAAATTATCCGCTCTATCGCTTCGACTGGCAAATATAAATTTATGAATAAAGTAGTAGATTGTAGTAAAATTTTATTTTTAATTACAACAAATGAAACTCGCGAAGAAGTTGAAAAAAACTTTGGAATCAGTGGAATTAAAGGCGGTGGTGCGCAAAGATTAAATATTATTGAATTCGATTACCTAACACTTGATGCTTGTCTTGGAATTGCCAAGGATTTTGTGGAAAAAGTTATTGAAATTTTGACTGATAAAGAAGGACCATTTAAAATTGGCAAAATAACTTTTGATAATGAAAGTTTAAAAAATATAGCACAACATATTTTTAACGACAAAGTAATGCAAGGACGTGCAAAAAACGAACTTGAAGATGAAATTTACAGTTTATTTTCTGAAAATATAGGAAAAGAAAAAAACAAAAAAATTAGAGTTTCGTTTAATGATGGACATTTCACAAAGCAAATTTCGAGATAACCATTTGTATCTGATTTTCTTGCTATTTTATTCAGCATATAACGTATTATATATGGCTGTGAATTATCATATGAGAATATTTTGCCTTTTGTAAGAGTCTTTTTAATATTTTTAGGGCCTGTTCTACTACTGTTTAACGACCATATTTCGGTACTTTTTGATTTGCACTACGTTAAATTTTTTACAATACGTTAGTATTGTGAAAAAATTTTCCTTATCCAAACCAAAAATTACTCGAAATTTT
>JAIRZH010000033.1 GCA_031267335.1 Oscillospiraceae bacterium
AAAATACTCATTTAGAAGATACGAAGAGACTAGAAAATCTAATTTTAATTTTAGCTATTGGTTCTTATTGGGCTAATTCTGTTGGATTCGCTGAGACAAACAGAATTAAAAAAAAAAAATTAATCAGGAAAAATTCAATTAAAAATTTTTTAAGATCTAAGGTTTCAAATTTCAAAAAAGGTTTACGAATAATTATAAATTTAGCTTTAAATTTATGCTTTTCTCACGATTTATGGTGCTGTTTGAGTTGAGGGTGGAAAGTAAACATAGTGGAAATATACTATATTTATTAAAATAATATTAAATTTTTTATTAAATAATTTGGAGGAAAATTTCATCATGGCAAACAGTAAAATCTTTTTAGGCAGCGTAAAAAGCCCGAATAAGCTGCTCAAACTAATAAATCGAGCAAAAAGTATTTTAAAGATCCAAAATTTATTTGAAGTTAATAAATTTTTTAAAAAAGCTCTTGCTATGAGTTTATCGGCTTTATTTGTAATTCATAGTGTAAGTTTTGTAAGCTTAAATTGTGTAGGGGCTATGAATTTTACTATGAAGGTTACTACCTGGCAGCAGGAGACAGAAAATCAATTAAAAAGACAAGAAATGCTGGAACAGAATGCAGAAATTCAAATTCTAGAAATACAAATACTAGGAGATGAATTAAAGAATTCCGTCAGCGAGGAAGAATTGACTGTAAATACTGAAGAATTACAGGATAAGATATGCCAGTTTTACAGCACGGTAAAACAAATGTATTCAAAAGAAAAAAATATACTGTTAGCAGAGACAAACGAATTAACAGAGAAATTATTAGATTGCAAAGATAAAGAATTATTCGTTAGTCAAGAATTGGAAAAATTTATTTTAGTAGCATTCTATGAAATTAAGTCAATTAAAAAAACATTTGAAGCTGAAAAAATTAAACAAATCGAAGCCATAAAAATCGAGGCCGAACGAAGAAAAGCCTTAGAGGAGAAAATTAAAAAATCCATGATTGATTTGGGAAAAAATGGGAATGCCGAAAAAACATTTCCGTTAAGTTCAACAAAAGTGTTAATATTCTTATATTATATAAATCTTGGATATAGCAATAAAGAAATAATTAAATTACTTAAATTTAAAGATGAATCAGGCGAGTTATATGATATATCGCTTTTGATGAATTTACGTTCAGCAATAAAATGTATAACACTAGATTCAAAAGTAGACAATCGATATGAGTTCTTAGATTTTGAATTAATACAGATAGCACAATTATTAATTATTAAAAAAAAATATATAGAAGAAATAATTCATACATTAAAATTTGGAATAGAAAAGGTATTAAAGATAGCAGCAATGATAAGAATAATTTTGCAAAAGGAAGATTTTGAAAACATATTAAACACATCTTGGCTTTCATTAGAAACAATAATAGAACTTAATTATCAATATGAAAGAGCTATGGGAAAATATTTTAGTTAACATTTTATAAATAATTTAGAGGAAAATTTCATCATGGCGAACAATAAAATCTTTTTAGGCAGCGTAAAAAGCTCGAATAAGCTGCTCAAATTAATAAATCAAGCAAAAAGTATTTTAAAGATCCAGAATTTATCTAGAGTTAATAAATTTTTTAAAAAAGCTTTTGCTGCGAGTTTTTCGGCTTTATTTGTAATTCATAGTGTAAGTTTTGTAAGCTTAAAACAGGCAATGGCTATGAATGGTCCTTCAAATTATGGGCAAGAAGAAATTGTTCAATTGCAAATTACTTCGTTGCAAAAAATTAAAGAGATGATTTCGGTGTTCGTCCAGAAAATGATTGGTTTTTTAAAAAAAAGAGAACTAATATCAGATCCCGAACAATGGAAAATTGATCTATTACTCGAAATAGAAAAGTTTGAAGTGTAGCATCGGGAGGTAGTGAGTCGATTACACGAAATGTTATCAATAATTTAATATAATCTTAATATAAATTCAATATAACTATAACGTTTTTGATGATAAGAATGTCAAAGATTCGAAAACCAAGATGGCTAAACTCCTAACAATCAAAATGAAGAGTTCATAAAAACGTTCAGCTGAAGACGGGGAGTTAGACCTGGCACATGAAAATTAAACCATATGGTGCACCATCAGGGACTCGAACCCGGGACACCCTGATTAAGAGTCAGGTGCTCTACCAACTGAGCTAATGGTGCTTTACTTCTTTGAGTTTCAAAAGCTTTCTTAAGATAATACAATAATTGCGATCTATAAAGCAACTAATTTATTTAAAAATTAAATATTTATGATATAAATTTTGATTTCCATTTAGGGCCTGTTCCTACTATTTAGGGCCTGTTCCTACTATTTGAAATGACAAAATTTTGAGTAATTTTTAGGTTGGATAAAAAATTTTTTCATAATGCTTGACGTATTGTAAAAAAAATTTAACGTAGTACAAATCAAAAAGTACCGAAATATGGTCGTTAAACAGTAATGGAAACAGGCCCTAATTAGCGGCTACACTGGAACTTTTAAAAAAGCGAAATATTCCGGAGAGTCTCGAAAAAATCTAAAATTCAAAAAGTTTGACTTTAATTTATATTTTGTTATAACATTAAATTATTATGCTTTTTTATTGAGGTTTTTGATGTTTGAATTTATGAATTTTTTTTCAGGCTTTTTTGGTTATGCCCTTGGATATTTTTTTGACCTTTTTGGAAACTATGGGGTTTCTGTTATTTTGTTTACAGCACTCGTTAGTCTTCTTACGATTCCGCTTATGATAAGACGTCATCGAAATATGACACCAAGTGTAAGGTTCGAAATAAAGCGTGAAGAATTACAAAAATCTTGTGGTAAGGATGCACAGAAATTTCAGCATGAGTTTTTGGTTTTAAGCCAAAAAGAAGGTTTTAATCCTATGAAAGGCTGTTTTAATATCACAACATTTTTAACTTTTATAATTTTTGGTGGTATTTATAGCACAATTCAAAGTCCTTTGACGAATGTTTTGCATTTGCCGAATTCAAAGGTTAAATTTGCTTCTGAAGTTATTTCTGCAAAATCAACACGTGTCAACACTCAACTTGAAATTGTAAAAAATTTTGAAGTATTTAAAGAAAAGCTTACCATGTTTTCGCCACAAGAATTGGAAAAAATTTCAAAACTAAGTTCCGGTTTCTCGTTTCTGGGCTTAAATTTACTCAAGATACCAAAATTTTCGAAATTTAGTGATAAAATTTGGATTATTCCACTTTTGAGTTTGATTGTATCATTGTTTAGTACACAGTTGCTTCAAAAAATTTCCGGAATGGCGATAGAATCTGATACAAAAAATCGTATAATGATGATGATTTTCCCTATATTCCAAGCATGGATTACATATACTGTATTTGCGGCAGTAGGATTATATCTTATAACCAGCGGAATTTTCGGAGTTTTACAATCTTTATTAATAGATAAATTTTTTAGTATTTATGCACTTAATGCTAAAAAAGAATCAAATAGATTTAAACAATTACTTTCTACCGAAGCAGAATAAAAAAATAAAGTAGTCCTTTTGGCGACCATATTTCGGTACTTTTTGGGTTGAATAAGTAAATTTTTTACAATATTAACATGTTGCAAAAAATAACGTATTAAAAACCAAAAATTACCAAAATATGGTCGTTAAACTATAGTGGGAATATGCTCTAGCACTTTTTAGTTTATATTGTGTTAAATTCTTTGCATATAGTAGATTTATTTCGCAAGAGCCTGTCTAATATTTCTGAAGAATCACATATTATTTAATTAAAATTTTTAAAATTCTACATACTCATTAATTGAATACATTAGTATTTGCTTTCAATGTAATTTGGATTTTAAAAATTTTGTTATAAATTGTATTTGCTCAAAAATATTATAAAGGTTCTTTAGTGAATACAGTTATAAGATTTTTGTTTTGGCAAAATGTTTTTAATATAAATTATTGGATAAGACTATTAGTAGAGTTTGTTTGTAAAGGTGATTTTATTAAATTTAAAATTATCGTTGATGCACATTTAAAAAATTGGAATAAAATAAGATTTTTTTTGAATTCGTACATTGATAAATTAAATTTTAATATGGATGAAAAAAATATTTTTCTTTTAGCTTGTGAAGAAGTTTTTGATAATATTTGTCATTATGCATATAAAAATTTGTCAGGAAAGATAGAATTTAAACTTGAATTCAAAGATAAAATAGCTAAAATTGAAATATCTGATACCGGTGTAAAATTTGATCCTACACATTTTAAATATTTAGAAGATGACATAAGAAAACCTTCAAGCAAACGGCGCATTGGCGGAATGGGAATTTATATAATTAATCAAATAATGGATAAAATAGAGTATCAGCGAAAACATAATCAAAACTATCTTTTTCTTTTTAAAATCTTAGTTAAATAATTAAATTTTGTGAGGTATTTAAATGGTAACTGAAAAAATTACAATCGATCAAAAAGTTGAAGGTGAGCAAGTCGACATTAAAATTTCTGGTAGAATTGATACCCAAACTTCGCCAAAATTTCAAAATCGTGTTAATGAAATTTTTGATTTAGAAATTAATAAAGTGGTGATAGATTTACAGGGCGTAGAGTATATCAGCAGCGCAGGTTTACGCGTATTTTTATATATAAAAAAACGTTTGGAAATTAAAAATCCTGAAATTTATTTAGAAGTTAAAAATGTTATTCCTTCGGTGAAAGAAATTTTTGATATAACTGGTTTTTCTGATTTTTTAAACATTGTTTAAGCATTATTTATTTTAAGGAGATTTAGTGCCTGAAAAAATTGTCGTCAAAGGTGCGAGAGTTCATAACTTAAAAAATGTAACTGTCGAAATACCTAGAAATAAATTGGTAATTTTCACCGGAGTCTCAGGCTCTGGCAAGTCTTCACTTGCTTTTGACGTTATTTATGCTGAAAGCCATAGGCGTTACGTTGAATCGCTTTCGCCATATGCGCGCCAATTTTTAGGGCAAATGGATAAGCCTGATGTAGATAGTATCGAAGGACTTTCGCCTGCTATTTCTATCGATCAAAAAACCACTTCAAAAAATCCAAGGTCGACAGTTGGAACAATAACAGAGATTTATGACTATTTAAGATTGTTATATGCACGGGTTGGAGTTCCGCATTGCCCTAAATGTAATATAGAAATAATTCCACAGGAAACTGACCAAATAACAAAAAGAATAATCGATTTCGGCCAAGAAATATCGCTACAAATTTTTTCCCCAATAATTAGTAGAAAAAAAGGCCAACATATTTCTGAATTTGACGAAGCTAGACAAAATGGATTTTCAAAAGCGAGAATCGATGGCCAAATTTGTAATTTAGACGAAAAAATAGAATTAGATAAAGAAAAAAAACATAATATTGAAATTTTAATAGATCAAATTATTATAAGAAATGATGATAAAACTCGGTCTAGAATTGCTCAAGCAGTCGAACTTTCCTCAAAAATTTCTAATGGATTGATTATTGCTAAAACTAAAGATAAAGAAATATTATTTTCAAAAAATTATATTTGCCCTGAGCATAATATAAGCTTGGGGAAATTGGAACCAAGATTATTTTCATTTAATAATCCATTAGGAGCTTGCAAAAAATGTGCTGGGCTTGGATTTTTAATGAAAATAGATCCCGATTTATTAATTACAAATAAAAATCTTTCAATTTCCGAGGGCGCTATCAAATGTGCCAAGTGGGCTA
>JAIRZH010000093.1 GCA_031267335.1 Oscillospiraceae bacterium
AAACCTGCTATAGAATTTGACATATTTAAAAATTCACTATATTGGAGTAAAAAACTCGGAATGTTATCATAAGCTACTTCAGGGAATGAATCATTAAATTGTCTTAAAATTGCATAGTAATCCTCTAATAATCCAATAATACTAGAATCATTAAAACTATTTCCAAAATTTTTTTGAAAAACCGGTATACAATTTAAAATTTTAAAATATTCATTTAAATAATTTGGGATATCGCTACGAACAATTGTTTGTTCAGGATAAGAACTTTGAATTTGTAACAAACTTTTTGAAATTTCATAATTACTTTCTAAATTTATTGCTAATTGTTCCCCGAAAACACCACATGATTTTATTTCTTTCAAATATGAAATAATTTTCTCTTTTTCGTTTTCAAAATTGGCAAAATTTAGTGGATCTTTTAAATATTGTGACATTTTTAAAACGCCTTCGAACATTTCTGATTGTTTAGTTGATCTGAGTAATAATAATGCTTTAAATCCAGCAAAATCAAAATTTTCTTCTCTAATTATATCTTTTTGTTCTTTGATTAAATTTTCGATTTCTGATAATGATATTTGCAAAAATTCTCCAAACTTATTCATTACTTCATCATTATCAATATTATTGAGAATATCTTCAGACAAAACTAATTCGTTAAGCGAACTCTGAGAAACAATTTTATTAACTAAATATTTTACTTGAGATTTTTTTAATTCAAAATTTGATTCACAATAAAAAGAAAAATTGATAATTTTTTGAAACATTTCTAAAATTTTTTTAAAACTCTCTGCATCTGGATAGTCTATTGAATTATTTAAAGTATTAATTTTATTTCCAATATAATTATAAAAATATTCTAAATTTGAATTTGTTTTTTGAAATTCGAATTCTTGTAAGACTGAACAAAATAAATCCGCAATTCTTTTAATTTCATTTTGATTTTTTGAATTATTTCTTTCTAATTCCCGAAGTTTATCTTTTAACTTAAACATTTCTTCATAAGTTTCTTTAATGTTAGTCATATCACTCGAACTTTCTTGTTTCGTAATTTGCAATTCTATTTGTTGATCTTTTGTAAATATTTCCGCTTTAAGATTTTCGATCTTTGTATTCAAGCTCGTTATTTGTTGGTCTTTGCAACTAACTGCATCATTTAATTTCTGAATCTGCTGTTCATTAAGTAGAACTTTTTTTTTAAATTCACTAACTTTTGAAACTAATTTATTACTTTCTTCTTTTAAAATTTTAAAATTATTTTCAATTTCTTCATTTTTTTGTTCTAGATTTTGTTTTTCTTTTTCAAAATTTTCATTTTTGCTTAAAAAAGAATCTTTTTCTTTTTGTAACAATTTATTTTGTCCATCTAAATCATTATTCAGAACTTTAATTTGTACATTTTCCACTTCGAGTCTATTTTTTTCTTCTTCGAGTCTATTTTTTTCTTCTTCGAGTCTACTTTTTTCTTTTTGTAACATAGACATTTTTTTAGAATATTCTTGATCTAAATTCTCCAGACCATCCGAATTTTCATTTTCAGATTTTAAGAAATCTAACTCTTTTTGTAAATTATCATTTTTCTCATTAAGTTGCTTAGTTATCGTTTCCGAATTATTTTTTACAAGATCAAGTTGTAATTTAAGTTCTTCATAAGATTTTTTTTTATTTTCTAATTCTTGTCTAAGACTTTTATTTGAATCATCATGTTCTTTTTGCTGTTTTGAAATTTGTTGTTCTAATTCTTGAATTTTTTCATTCAAATTAGAATTTTCTTTTTTTTGAATTTCGAGTCTACTATTCAATTCTGAATTTTCTAATTTAATTTTATTTACCGTAGAATTGTCTACTTTTTGCTGTGAATTATTGTTTGAATTAATGAAATTTCTTGTCACAGTGAGTTCATTTTCAAGTTTTTTTGAATTTTCTTCGATGTTTCTTAAACTTTCGTTTAATTCTCCGATTTTTATGATACATTCACCAGAAATTTCTTTCGGTAAAGAATCTTTTATTTCTTCAAATTCTATTAGGTTTTGGTCTTTTGCTAAAAAATCACATAATAAAAATATAATTTTTTTAAAATTTTCAACACTTTGATATGGATTTCCTTTTATATCATCTTGCTGTGGAATTCTTTTTGTACCATCTTTACTTCTAACTTGTTTTAAAAAAATGTTACCAATAAAGCCGACAACTAAACCACAGCCTGCACTTAATTCTGAAGAATGGTTTTTGATAAAATTAGGGAACTGAATTTTTTTTACCTCAGTTTTATCAGTAGCTTGCAGCGCTGCCGCTGGAATAAAACTATAAGCTGCTAATATTCGGAAAGCCAAAAATACTGAAAAGACTTTAAATGAAACTTTTTTTATCTTTTCTTTGTTTATAGACGAAAAAAACCCTAAACAAAATTTTTTTATTTTATTTTTGTTTATATTAGAATCTTCTATGTTGGTTACATCAAATTTTTTAATTCTTCTAATAATCGGAAACCTCCTGAAGTTTTCTACTCTCTCTCTCTCTCTCTCTCTCTCTCTCTTGGCGAGACCTTTTTGGATAGTTCTTTCTCACTGAAAACAACTCCTAAAAAAATAAAACTTTTGACATTGTACAGTTAATAAATTTTAAAATCAAATATGTTAAATTTAGAACCTGCTAAAATAAAACTTTTATAAAGTTTAAAGTACGAATTTTTATTCTAAATTTATTTATAAGCTTTTTTCAAACAGCATAGTTATAGAGGTAATTCTAAGAGCCTGTCTAATATCTCTGAAACAGCGCATATTTAATTAAAATTTTTAAAATTCTATATTGTTCGTCAGTTAAATACGTCAGTATTCGCCTTTCTCACGCTTTGAATTTTAAAAATTTTACCACAAAATCTACACTGCTTAGAGATATTAGACAGGCTCTAACTGCTTAACATCTTTCTGCCTCTAAGATTTTTGTGATAGGTGATAGCAAATCTATGGGTTTCATCTTGAATTTTTGTAATAAATTTAAATATTTCAGTATTATTTTGGATTTCTATGTTTTTTTTTGAAGATACCAATGCACGAGTTCTATGTTTGCTATCTTTAACCATTCCGAAAATAGGAACCTCGAATTTATGTTGTTTTAATACTTCGGAAATAATTTTTACATGAGTCATACCACCATCGATTAAAATCAAATCAGGCATTTTAATGTTATCATTAAAGTTTTTGTTTTGCAAAAAATCAGTTTTATCTGAAAATTCATACCAGCGTATACGGCGAGTTAGCATTTCTGACATCGAAGCATAATCATCTTTTGAATCTATTCTAATTTTAAATTTGCGATATGCATTTTTAAACGGAATTCCATCTTTAAAAACCACCATACTACCTACATTGTTAACACCATTTGTGTTAGAAATATCATAACTTTCTATATACTTTGGGACACGTGCTAAATTAAGAATTTGTGCAAGATTTTTTAATATTTTTTCATTTGAAATTTCATCGGTTAAATCGGCAAAATTTCCATCTGTTACAAGCAAATTTTTAGCATTTTGTCTGCAAAGACGAATTATTTCACACTGGTTTCCTTTTTTTGGAATTAAAATTTTAATTTTTTTATTAAATTTTTCACAAAGCCAGCGTTCGATTAATTTTTGATCTTCCGGTTTATCGTCTAAAGCAATTCGTAACGGTGCAAAGTTACGATGATTATAATAAGTTTTAATAAATTCCGAACGCAATTCAGGCAAATCCTGTGAATATTTAACAATAAAATTTTCTGCTTCATAAAGGCTACCGTTATGAAATTTAAAAACCTCAACAGCGGCTTTCGGTTCTTGAACGAAAAAAGCAATTACATCTTGCTCTTTAACTTTACTTAAAATTACGTTTTGTTTGCTTCGCATTCTTTCAATGGCAAAAATAGTGTCTCTGATTTTTGCTGCTTTTTCATATTGTGTTTGTGAAGCAAAATTAAGCATTTCTTTTTTTAAATCTTTTAAAATGCTTAGATCTCCATTTTTGATAAATTTTAATGCATTTTTAAAATTATTATCATATTCTTTTATAGAAATTTTATCATCGCATGGTGCACTGCATCGATTTATATAAAAATTCAAACATGGTTTAGATCGTATATCAAGATTTTTTTTGCAGACCGCAATTTTGAAAATTTCGCAAGATTTTTCAAATAATTTTTTAGTATCAAAGTAACTTATGTAAGGGCCGAAGTACTCAGAAGCGTTTTTTGTTTTTTTAGAAACCAAACGTAATCGGCGCCAATTTTCTTTCGTAGCTTCAATATAGTGATAACCTTTTGAATCTTTAAGCAAAATATTATATTTTGGACAATGAATTTTAATTAAATTGCACTCAAGAATTAAAGCTTCGTATTCATTACTAGTAATGATATACTCAAAATTTTCAATATGGTTAACCATAGTGTGAGTCTTTAAAGAGTTTAAATTTGTGTTTTGGAAATATTGTAATAAACGATTCGGCAAAATTTTCGCTTTTCCGATATAAATAATCTCTTCATTTTTATTTTTCATAATATAAACCCCGGGACTTGCGGGGACTTTTTTTGCTAATATTCTTAAATTTTCTATTTTTTTATTCATAATTTTATTTAGAGCTTGTTTAATATTTCTTGGTAATTCAGATTTTATGATAAAATTTTTAAAATTTAAAACGTGAAATTAGAAGTAAAATATATTTATGACCTGTTTCCACATCCGTTTAATGACCATATTTCGGTACTTTTTTATTTGTATTACGTTAATTTTTTTACAATACGTCGGTATTATGAAAAAATTTTCCTTATCTAACCCAAAAATTACTAGAAATTTTGTCATTTCAAATAACAAGAAACAGAGGCCCTTAATTAAAAGTCTATCTTTAAATAAGTTAAAATACAATTTTTTTGAATTTTTCGCTTATTAATTATTAGTCATCGAACAAAACAATGCCAAAAAAATGTTAAAAATTCCTAAAAATTTATATTTTGGTTTTGATAATAACAAGTTATTAATTAAAAACAGATTATAAAATTTTAATTATTTTTTAAAGTTTATTTAAAAAATAAATTGTATACCTATTTGTTTGTCATATTTTTTTTATTAATAAATATTATTTAATCAATTAAACACTAGGTGGTTAAAATAATATGGCAATAGGAAAATTACGAATTCGTGTTTTCGAAAACACAATGGGCAAACCAGTAACTCAGGCTAGATTTAGAATTTCAACTACTAGCAATAATCAAACTTTGTTTGAATCAAGTACAAACGATAATGGACTTTCAGAAATTATTGAATTAGAAGCTCCGTCTTTGGATTATTCGCAAGAACCGACTGAAAAAAAGCCATATAACGAATGTGACATTTGGGTAGAAAAACCAGGTTTCGAAAGAATCGTTATTAAAGGAACACAAATTTTTCCTGACGTTATAGCTGACCAAGATGTTTTTGTGAATTCTTTACAAGAAAATTCAAACAACGCCGAAATAGACTATATAATTTCTGATCATGTATTGTATGGAAATTATCCACAAAAAATAAACGAAGAAGAAGTAAAACCGCTTTCTAATCCTTCAGGATTTGTAGTTTTAGCGGCGCCCGTTGTTCCGGAATACATTGTAGTTCACGATGGCATACCAGAAGATAGTTCTGCGAAAAATTATTGGATTCATTTTAAAGATTATATAAAAAACGTTTGCAGTAGCGAAATTTATCCAACTTGGCCAACTGAAACTATTCGTGCCAATGCGTTAGCTATTATTTCTTTTACTTTGAATCGTGTTTTTACAGAATGGTATAAAAACAAGGGATATAATTTCACCATTACTTCGGTTACAAGATACGACCAAAAATTTATTTATCAAAGAAATATATTTAATGAAGTTTCAGTTATTATTGATGAACTTTTTTCAAGTTATATTACCAAACCAAATATTGATCAGCCGCTTTTTGCACAGTATTGTGATGGTCAGCGTTTGGATTGCCCGAAATGGCTTTCCCAATGGGGCTCTAAACGTCTTGGGGACAATGGCGCTGATTATATGAGCATATTAAGAAACTATTATGGCTCTGATATTTATTTAGAAATCGCTAATCAAATCGCTGGGATTCCTAGTTCTTATCCAGGCAATATTTTACAAACTGGGTCCAGTGGTGCATCAGTAAGAACAATTCAAAGCCAATTAAATTCAATAAGCAACAATTTCCCTGCCATTTCAAAAATAGCTGTAGATGGGGTTTTTGGGTCTGCAACAACACAAGCGACTAAAATTTTTCAATCTGTTTTTAATTTGCCACAAACAGGAATTATAGATTATGCTACTTGGTATGAAATTTCTAAAATTTATGTCGCTGTAAATAAATTATCATAAAAGCCTATTTAGGGCCTGTTTCCACTACTGTTTAACGACCATATTTTGGTAATTTTTGGTTTATGCTATGCTAAGAGCCTGTCTGATATTTCTTTAGCAACATATATTTAACTAAAATTTTTAAAGTTCTGTATTGCTCGTCAGTTAAATACATCAGTATTCGCCTTCCTCGCGCTTTGAATTTTAAAAATTTTATCGTTAAGTCTGTATTGCTTAGAAATATTAGACAGGCTCTTAGTTATGTGTAGTGTTTTATCTGAATTAGGGCCTGTTTTCACTACTGTTTAACGACCATATTTCGATACTTTTTGATTTGTACTATGTTAAATTTTTTTTACAATACATTGGTATTGTAAAAAAATTTTCCTTATCCAAACCAAAAATTACTCGAAATTTTGTCATTCCAAATAGTGGGAACAGGCTCTAGAAAATTTAAATAGAATTGTAAAATATGAAAAAAACGGTTGTATCCTTAAATTGTTAAGCATGAACTTTTTATCTTATACACAATACGTGGGGCAAAAATTTAAAACTATAAATTTGTGACATAACCATTTTTTGTGATATAACAGTATTTTTTCAAAAATTTTTCTCTTCTTGGCCTATTTCGGTGGTGTCGCAAACTAAAATAAAATCAAAATACTATATCATAAATATCCAGACCTTAATTTATGGTATAAAGACCTCGTTTATTTAACAATAACTTTTTAATTAAACAGTTTATTATAACACCTTACCGATTTTTATTATGCAGTAATGGGTTCTAAATCTAAATAACTTCTTAACATAATACGCATAATTTCATCACGATCGTATTTACAAATTATGCTTCGTGCGTTGTTATGCGCGGTAATGTAAGTCGGATCACCCGAACGAATAAAACCAACGATCTGATTAATTGGGTTATAACCTTTTTCTTCCAATGCGCTATAAACCAGATGCAAATCATGATATGTGTCTTTTTTTTCACACTGCCCGATTGAAAAAGATATTGTCTCTCTTTTTTGCCCAGCATCTTCTTTATGAGCTTTTTTTCCGTTAATCACAAAACATCACACCTAAAATATTATTTTAATTAATCAAATACCTACTTTAATATTCATTACGTCTTCGATTGCGTTGCTCATGTTTTTTTCTACGCCGAAACGCTTTTGCGTCTTTAGTTTTTCGTTTTACAGACGGTTTTTTATGAGCCGAATGTTCTTTAATTTCCGAAACTATACCCGCCCATTTGCGTTTGAAATGCCGAAAAACATCGGGCTCGCCTGAAAATTTTGAATTTCTGTCATTCGACTGTTTTTTTGTTATACTATCATTCTCCTGATGAGATAAATCATTTCCATTTTCTTCCGTAACTAAACTTATTGCCAATTATACTCCCCCAATTGCTAATAACACTTTAATAAGTGCATACTAAATTGATTTTATTTCGTAATATTAAGCTTGTCAACGATAGTTTGATTTTTTATGAATTTTCCTAAAAATTCATGTAATTATTTTTAAAAAATATTTAAATTTTTAAAAATAGATTTTTTGGAATCCATATTTTTTTTGAAAATTTACGTGTTTAGAACCTGTCTGATATTTCTTAGTAGTGTAGATTTTATAATAAAATTTTCAAAATTTAAAGTGTAAGAAAGGTAAATTACAAATCAAAAAGTACCGAAATATGGTTGTTAAACGGTAGTTGGAGCAGACCCTAATTATTAAGAGCCTGTCTGATATCTCCAAAGCAATGTATATTTAACTAAAATTTTTAAAATTCTGCATTGCTCGTCAGTTAAATATGTCAGTATTTGCCTTCCTCACGCTTTAAATTTTAAAAATTTTATCGTTAAATCTGTATTGCTTAGAAATATTAGACAGGCTCTAAGACTAACAACTTTTCGGATATTTTCATATTATACTATCAGATTTCCGAATTTTATTTTTTAAAAGTTTAATTTTTACGGATTTCTATTTAGTTACAATTGTTCTCAAAAATTTATTTCTATCAGTCCAGAAATAATAATTTGAGAATGTTGAAAAATATTTGGAGGACTTATTTTTTATGTCTCAAAACCACGTACCATTTTGCCCAGAAAACACACTTTTGGATAATAATTTCAAAGACCCGGTATGCATCGATGCTTATTGTGTTTATGATTCTTGCGCTGACAAAGATTGTATCGAAGATGTACCATGCTATTTTCAACCATGCGCTCAATCAATAATAGAAAGCGCAAATGCTGTTAAAATAAGAAATGTTAGTGTTGAATGTGTATCGATTGATTTAAGCCCAGTTGGATTCCAAGCAGGCTTTTATACAGTAGACATGAACTTTTATTTTAGTGTTAAACTCGATGTTTATTCACCATGCACAAAAGATATTAATACAATTTGTGGTTTATGCACTTTTGATAAAAAAGCTATACTATATGGAAGCGAAGGAAATGTTAAAATTTATAGCTCAGACTGCAGAATAGACGACCCAGGACTTCAAAGTATGCCTGTTAAAAATTTGCCACGAGCAACCGTGCAAGTAGCTGATCCAGTAGCACTTTCAGCAAAACTATGTGAAGTTAATAATGATTGTAATATTGCATATAGCCAAAATATTCCTGATTGTGTATGCAACAGGTTTGGTGGAAACGATTTTATTTGTGGAAATACAGAAAAACGAGTATTTGTAACAATTGGATTATTTACAATTACACAAATTGAAAGAAATGTTCAAATTCTTGTGCCTTCTTACGATTTTGGTTACCCAGAAAAAGGCGGTATTGTTTTAACTGACGATCCATGCCAAATTTTTGATCAAATCGATTTCCCAACAAAAGAATTTTTCCCAAAGAAAAATTTAGATTATTCTGCATTGCCTATAGCTCAGCCTGAAGAATGTTGCCAAGAAAAATGTTGTAGTAATGACTGTCGCCAAGATCGATGCAAAACAAAATGTTGCAAGGAAAAATGCTGCAAAGAAAATTGCTCATGCCACAAAAATACTAAATAATATGAGTTTTATAAGAATATAATAAAAAACTTTAAACGAAAATTTCAATAAGCTCTAAGAACTTGCACTCAAATAAATTTGAATATAAATTTTTAACAATTTTGACATTTTCCCACTTATTTTCCTTGCCTAGAATTGGCAAAGCGGCATCAAAAAATGTTTAAAAATTGTTAAAAGTTATATTTTTGAGTTTATTAAAGACAGGTTCTTGGAACTATAGTAAGAGCCTGTCTGATGTTTCTTGGCAATGTAGATTTTATGATAAAATTTTTAAAATTTAAAGCGCGAAAAAGGCAAATACTGAGCGTATTTAAAACAATGCATAATTAAATTTTCTAACAGTTTAGATTACAAAAAAACGTGTGGTATAGCTATGAATTTTTTTAAAACATCATAGTTATACTTTATCAAGAATTATATGTCGGAAAAAATTATAGTCGATATGTTCAAAACATTTTGTGATCCAAATCTCGTTTCGCTATATCTCTTTGAATTATCATTCTTCTTGTCGTCTCGTCTTTGCTGACATATCTTAGTGCGTTTGTTGCCAATTTAAGTCTCTCCTCGGTTTCGATTAGTTCATTGAGTTCACTGGTTTTGGTTTTGTCTGTAAACCATCTAAAGAATGCCGTCCATTTTTCTGTTATTGTCATTTCTTCAATGCTTTTATTTTTTTAGCTTCTTTAGTTCTGCAACGATTATATGCATTTTACCATTAATTGGTTTCTTTGTCTTTAAATCGCAGAGTTCGTAAAAACTGATTGGATCTTCGTTTTCTTTGTTTACTATGCGGTTTCCAATTATTGAAATCTGATATGCCTCCGGATAGTTTCTGTAGTTTTTTATTCCCTTTGTTTTCGCCGATGTACTACGTGTTAAAGCAAAGAAATTATATTAACAACTTTAGGCACAATCTAGGGCCTGTTCCCACTATTTGAAATGACAAAATTTCGAGTAATTTTTGGTTTGGATAAGGAAAATTTTTTTACAATACCAATGTATTGTAAAAAAATTTAACGTAGTACAAATCAAAAAGTACCGAAATA
>JAIRZH010000032.1 GCA_031267335.1 Oscillospiraceae bacterium
AAATATTGCTGCATTAAATATTATAAAAATCGAAATAGCAATAAACCCACCTGAAGCGACTCCAGTACCTATTACTGATAACAAGGAAGTTGGAGGTGATAAATGGTCTCCCAATACAGCAAGACGCATAACTTCCGCAAGGTTTTGTATAGCAGTTTTATTTTCTTTTCCGCCTTCACTAATAGCTACTTTTACTGCATTTTTAAATTCTTTGGCACCGAAATTTAAAAATAAACCTTTAAATGCAGTTTTAAATTTTGTTTTTGCTAATTTTAAATTTTTAATAGAATTACTGTCTAACATCAATGTTTTTTGGTTTTTCAGCTCAGTTGCAACTTTTTGTTCCGCGCTTTTTAATGTTTTCTCATATTCTTCGCATCCTTTTTCCAAAGTTTTGACAGCGACCACAAGTTTATTTTCATCACTTGATTGTTGACTTTCATCGACATTTTGCGCTTTTTGAAGCAATATTCTACTCTGTTCGTAACCTTTTGGAAAATTTTTTGCTGTTAATTTTTTTAATAGCACATTAATTTCTTTTCTAGTTATTGATTTTTCGTTTTTTTCCGATAATGCGTAAACTTCATTTAAAACGCCTATGCAACCTATTCCTTTTTTTTCCTCGCTGCATAAAGCATTTGATAAAGTCTTGTCCTTAAAAATTTTATATTTAGCAGCTATTTTTTTAGCATCAAGACTATGTTTTTTAAACTTTTTTAATATAGCAGGCATTATTTTTTTTGCTTGTTTATTTGCCATCGCAAATTTTTTTTTAGCTTCAGCTAGTTGCATTTTTAATTTTTTTTCTTCTTCTATACTTATATCGCTTTTTTTAGCTAAATTTTCTTCCGCCGCCTTTAATTCTTCCAATACTTTTTCAAGAGCTGAATTTTTCGCATTTAACATTTGTTTTATTTTCTTTTTTACATTATCAAATTTTTCAATATTTTCACTGAACGCTTTTACAAAAATATTTTTTTCGGCACTTTCTTTCCTAGCTTTAATTGCCGTTTCATAAGATTCTACTAAACCATTAATTTGCGGAGCGCGTTCATTATATGCATCTATTAATGTTTCTAAATATTTTTTATCTTTTATAACATCTTTTAATTTTCCCTTCAACATATTAATAGAAAGTTTTTTTTTGTCTAAAATTTCTTTTAGTTTTCTTTCCGTTTCTTTCCCTAATGACACAATATATCACTCCCTTAAAAATTTTTTAAAAAATTTCCAGTTAATTAACCTAAAATTAACTATTTTTGGTTCGAACCTAAATCTAATTATAAAATTTAATGTTTATAATGTCAAATTTTTTTAAAAAATAAAATAAAAATTAGTGATTATATAAATAAATTTGAATTTGAACGTTTATAATATTATGTTTCTAATACATGTTTTTTCTTACAATATTTTTATTGTTTTGTTTTTATTATAAATATCTTTATCATATTATTATTTCAAAAATATTCTCGCTTTTTACGACCTAACAATAACTGCAGAAAAATTTTTAAAATTTATAAATTAGAAATATCAAATAACTCGTAGATATTAACTATATCAAGGCATTGCTGCAATTACTTCTATTACTTCTCTTTCTACAATTCCTGGGCCATGCTCACCACAACTTACTTTGAAGTTTTCTTTCGTTACTTTTCCGGTTAATGTTAAAACCATATTCATTGGTAAAATAACTTCATTTTCTTCTTTTAAATCTTGATTTTCATTTAAAAAACTATATTCTTTGTTTTGTTCAAGATATTCTAATGGACGTATGCATTTTGTTCCTGGTTGCACAATGAATTTAAAACAAAATTCGCCATGAGCAAGAACCATAAAGCTTGTTTTTTGCTCGCAAATTTCTGTGCAACTCATTATACTAGGGTCAGAAGGAATTCGAGCATCTTTTTTAGCAAACAATCGTCCATCTTTAGAACGATATATATTATTATCAATATTTTTTAAATCTTCAGAACCATTATTAAAAAAATATATAGCACGGAAATTAAAAAATCTGTATAGTGTTATTGGTTCTATAGTTGGTGGTTGTTTTGAAAAAATTTTTTCAAAATTTTCCTTTAAATGTTCATAATGCTTTATTTTTTCTCCTGTTTTATAGCTAGTTCTTAAGTAAAAAGGTAAAAGAGATTGTAGACCTCCAAGTGGATAAATATAAGCTTTCAAACATTCAATTTCACTAAATTCTATAATCTTTTTTCTTGCACCTTCTCCTTTACTGGCATAACTATCTGTTTCACTCACGAAAATTGGATCAATTTTCTCGTTTTCTGCAAGATGCGGCTCGGTTTTCACAAGATGTGGCGAGGCCGAGAAAAAGTTTTTTAGTGGCAAGGCCGAGAAAAAGTTTTTTACAGGATTGAAAATTAAACCCGAAATAACTATAGTTCCTAAAATTCCCAACGCTATTTTTTTTATTTTTTCTTTATTATTTTTTTCTTTACTTGTATAATTCCGATTAATTTATTTGGTAGCTTTTAACGATAATTTTTGAACTAGAATTAGTTAAAAGCAAAGTTGTTACAAAAACACTAGCAAGTATTTTTTTAAATATTTTAAATTTATTTTGTTTAACAACATTCATAGTTAGAAATTTATCCTTTTCAAAAATTTCTATAATTCTCTCATATTTCATAAAAAAAATCAAATGATTTGAAAAATAAAATTTATGTTTTTTACATCACTTTGACTTGCAAAGTTACATTTTCTAGAACTTTTACAAGAACGGCAGCGGTATCAAGTGAAGTAAAAATTCCAACATGGTTTTCAACTGCACATCTGCGAATTAAAAAACCATCTTTTGCACCTTCGACAAGGCTTGAAGTATTCACAACATAAGTTATTTCATTTGATTTAAGTTTTTCAATAATTTTATTGCTGCCTTGACTAATTTTTTCAAAACATTGGGTTTTTATTCCATTTTGTTCTAAAAATTCTGAAGTTCCCGGAGTAGCGGCTATTATAAAACCAAGATTATAAAATTTTTCAGCAATCGGCAATACCGATAATCTATCTTTTAATGCAACGGTAATCAAAACTGTACCGTAATTTTTCATACAAAACCCTGAGCCTTCAAGAGATTTGTAAAGCGCTCGACTTAAATCAGCATCATGGCCTAAAACCTCGCCCGTAGATTTCATTTCAGGCGATAAATAAGTTTCTGCACCTAAAATTTTAGAAAGTGAAAAAACAGGTGATTTTACAAAATAAATATTATTTTTATTGAATTTTTTAGAATAATTTTTTATATAATTTTCTAAAATATTTTCTGAAGAAACTTGAACTTTGGTCGCAATCTCAGCTAAATTAATTCCAGTTGCTTTTGTTAAAAAAGGCACGGTCCTGCTAGACCGTGGATTAACTTCTATTACATAAATTTTAGGATCGATATCTGAATTTTCGACTATAAATTGAATGTTGAATGGACCTTTTATTCCTATTTCAATTCCTATTTTTCTAGTATAATCTAAAACAGTATTTTTTGTTTGTTCATCAATAGAAAAAGTCGGGAAAACGCTTATAGAATCGCCCGAATGGACGCCTGTTTTTTCAATATGCTCAATAATTCCAGGACAAAAAATATTTTTGCCATCGCATATCGCATCGACTTCAAGCTCTTTGCCAGAAATATATTTATCTACTAAAACAGAACCACTCCCGGCTATTTTTGCTTCTTCAAAATATTCTTTTAATTCGTTTTCGTTGCAAACCACTCTCATTGCTCTACCGCCAAGAACAAAAGATGGTCTTACTAACACCGGATATCCAATTCTAAGAGCTGTACCGAGTGCTTGGCTAAGATTTTGAACTAATTCGCCTTGCGGCTGAGGGATCTTAAGTTTATTTAATATTTCCGAAAAAAGACCGCGATTCTCAGCAGTTTCGATCGAACTAACACTAGTTCCTATTATTTTTACATTTAATTTTTCAAGTTTTTGGGCAAAATTCATCGGAGTCTGTCCGCCAAGAGTTAATATAACTCCTTTGGGTTTTTCGAGATCTATTATGCTAATGATGTCTTCAATGCAAAGAGGCTCAAAATAAAGCTTATCTGAAATAGAATAATCAGTCGAAACAGTCTCGGGGTTATTATTTATAACTATAGCTTTATATCCAGCTTCTTGAATCGCGCGTACGGCATGAACAGTAGAATAATCAAATTCTATGCCTTGACCAATTCTAATCGGACCCGAGCCCAAAATTATAATACTTTTTGATTCGTCTGAATTTTTATTAAAAGTTTTAGACTCATTTTCAGTACCGTTATATGTAGAATAAAAATAAGGAACATAAGATTCGAATTCGCCAGAACAAGTATCTATCATTTTATAAACAGGAATAATTTTGTTTTTGCGACGTAATTTTAAGATTTTATCTGAATCAAAATCATTTTCGGGAATTTTAGATTTCCAAAGATTTGCAATTGCTTCATCGGAAAAACCATTTTTTTTTGCCTCAGATAAAACCTCTAAATTATTAACATTTTCCTTTATTTTATTTTCCATTAAAATTATATTTTTTATTTTATTGATAAAAAACAAATCTATTTTTGTAATTTCATTAATTGTTCTAACATCAGATTCTCGGCGTAAAAGCTCCGCAATTTCAAAAATTAGCTCATCACTTGGAATTTTAATCTTTTCAAAAAGTTTCCGATTACTTAAATGTTTAAGTTTAGGAAGCCAAATATGATTTATATTTAATTCTAGACTCCGAATAGCCTTAAGAAGACTCTCTTCAAATTTTCTCCCAAATGCCATAACTTCGCCAGTTGATTTCATTTGCGTATTTAGATTTTTTTTCGCATCACTAAATTTATCGAACGGAAATCTAGGAATTTTAGTAATAATATAATCTAAAGCCGGTTCAAAACTTGCAGGAGTATTAACAAGTTTGATTTCATCTAAATTTAGCCCTATCGCAACCAAAGCCGAAACTTTTGCAATTGGATATCCGCTAGCTTTTGATGCTAATGCCGAGGAACGTGAAACACGCGGATTGACTTCGATTACATAATATTTTTCAGAATATGGATCTAAAGCAAATTGAACATTACAACCACCATTAATTTTAAGTTTACGAATAATTTTTAAAGCTGAATTTCGAAGCATTTGATATTCTCTATTAGTAAGTGTTTGCGAAGGGCAAACCACAATAGAATCTCCAGTATGAACGCCAACCGGATTTACATTTTCCATGTTGCAAATTACCAAAGCAGTATCATTAGAATCTCTTATTACTTCGTATTCAATTTCTTTAAAACCTGAAACCGATTTTTCGATTAAAACTTGATTCATAGGTGAAGCATGTAATGCTAAATCAAAAAATTCTTTAAGATCTTCTTTGTTATTCGCCATTCCACCACCTGTCCCGCCAAGTGTAAAAGCAGGGCGAAAAACTACTGGAAAACCTAATTTACTTACAATTTTTTCGGCTTCTTCAAAATTAGAAGCAATATCAGATTCAATACACGGCTCACCAATTTCTAAACACATTTGTTTGAATTTACTTCTATCTTCAGCTAATTCGATCGAAGAAATATCTACACCAATAATTTTGCAAGAACATTCTTTTAAAATATTTTTTTCAGATAATTTAACAGCCAGATTAATAGCCGTTTGACCGCCTAATGTAGGCAAAAGAGCATCCGGACGTTCTTTTCTAATGATTTTAGCAACATATTCAATTGTAAGAGGTTCAATATAAATTTTATCTGCCACATGCGGGTCGGTCATTATAGTAGCTGGATTAGAATTAACTAAAATTACTTCGTATCCAAACTCTTTAAGAACCAGACAGCCTTGCGTCCCTGAATAATCAAATTCCGCCGCCTGGCCGATTAAAATTGGGCCAGAACCAATTACTAAAATTTTTTTTATATTTTCAAATTTAGGCAATTATCAGACCTTTTAGATTGTTAAATTCTTAAAGTAAATTATTCATTATTTTTTTAAAAAAGCAAATAAATTAGAATTTTGTTTTCATTATAATTGGAAATTATTTTATGTCTGTTACATTTAGGTAAGCTTAAGTTCTTTTCAAAGCCTTACTCTTTGTACCCATTTCTTTAGAAAAGAAACGGGTACTCCCAAAGAAACAGCGGCTTACGGTGGCTCGTTGCACTTCGCCAAG
>JAIRZH010000067.1 GCA_031267335.1 Oscillospiraceae bacterium
CCGCTGTTTCTTTGGGAGTACCCGTTTCTTTTCTAAAGAAATGGGTACAAAGAGTAAGGCTTTGAAAAGAACTTAAGCTTACCTAAATGTGGTGGACATAAAATCAGGCATTAGATAAGCACTTAAGCTTACCTGAAAGAGGCAAACATAAAATAATTTCTAGTATTAAAGAAACATTAATAAAAGTTTGAAAAAGTTTTTTTAATTATTTATATTATTATTTTATACAGGTAGTTTTTTAGCATAAAGTAGCTACGCATTTCAAAAAAACACGGAGACACAAGAACCATTGCTAAAATTTAGATTCAAGAAAATCAAAAAAATAAAAAATAATTTTTTAAAAATTCTTGTTGCAAGTTTAGCAATTTTAAATTTATTTACTAGTGATTTATTAGTTAAGGCTAATGAAAGCGATACTAAAATACTAGAAAGAAAATTTCAATCGTTAATACAAAAAAACCGAGAGAAAATAAATAATGACAAAAAGCTAACCTTTAACAAATTAAAAACTTTAAAATATATTAGTTTTGGAATTTTAGCATTTGTAGCAGTACGCTTAAGAATTAAAAGGTATAATAAACATACTGAAGATGTTTATTTGGTAGAAGAATCTTTGCAAGAAAAAAACGCTGAATGGAAAAAAGCTCAACAAGCTGAATGGGAAAAAACTCAGCGGAAAGAAAAAGAAGCTCGACTAAAAAGAGATCAACTTTTAGCAGAAATTCGGGAATGGTTAAAAGATATTTGCGAACAAGATGAAATAAGAAGAGGATTAATATCTAATGCTAACATTGATAAAGAAATTATATTAAATTTTATAACTTTTTTTATTAAAACAGTCCATTCAGCCAAAAAACTTTTAGGAATTCTTCGAAAAGGATTAAATTTTGAACATTACGAAAGTTCTGGAAAAATTACAGTTATAGATACTAATGCTACTTTTGATTTAAATTATCCAATTCCATCGAAACCGGATGGTTTGAAGCGAACTAGGGCTATACACAAAAGAGTGGGAAAAGCGTTTGGAAATTTAGAATGTTTTTTTTATTTTTTTGTTATAATTTTTAACGCGTTAGTAAAAACATTTAAGTTAAATTGTTTTGGTAATCATGAAGGCTACGAAAATTTAATATTAGGTGGATACGAATGGATAAATGGTGACTATATACCAATTTTTAAAGCAACAGGATATAAAATATTTTTTGAAGATATCAATTTTATGCCTACTATGTTAACGACTCATTTTTCTAATCAAGGGCCAATAGATGATCTTAGATATATGTTAGAAAAAATTTATCATAAAGAAAAAACTTTATACCATTTAGAAAGATTAGAAAAAGTTTTATATAATTTAAAAATAAATAGTGATATTTCGGCTAAGGATATTTTAGATATTTTACTTTTTTTTGTAAAACGTTCAGGTATGTTGCGAGTTTATGATTATTAAGGCCTGTTCCCACTATTTGAAATGACAAAATTTCAAGTAATTTTTGGTTTGGATAAGGAAAATTCTTTCACAATACTAACGTATTGTAAAAAAATTTAACGTAGTACAAATCAAAAAGTACCGAAATATGGTCGTCAAATGGTAGCAGGAACAGGCCTTTAATTCTGTTAAAGGATATCATCATCAAATTAGAAAATTCACAAAAATCAAAACTGTTTATCCAAGCGATGATGCTTTAAAAAAATCGATATATCTTTCAATATAGGAAGTGACTAAAAAATGGAATTTATTGATTCCGAATTGAGGTGTGATATTCGGACGGCTTACTATTTTTTGAAGGCAGATTGAATTTGTCGAAACTATGGTCTGTTCCCACTACTGTTTAACGACCATATTTCGGTACTTTTTGATTTGTATTAAGTTAAATTTTTTTCAATACGTTAGTATTGTGAAAGAATTTTCCTTATCCAAACCAAAAATTACTCGAAATTTTGTCATTTCAAATAGTGGGAACAGACCCTAGTAGATTAGAAAAACTAATTCCAATTTTAGAAAAAACTATTTACACCAAATTATTGACATTTTCTAAGAGCCTGTCTAACATTTTTAAGCAATACAGATTTAGCGATAAAATTTTTAAAATTTAAAGCGCGAGGAAGGCAAATACTGACATATTTAACTGGCGAGCAATACAGAATTTTAAAAATTTTAGTTAAATATGTGTTGTTTCAGAGATATTAGACAGGCTTTAAGACTATCAAATTTAATTATTAGTTCTTCAAGCGGTGAATATGATAAAAAAACCGAAAAAATTAAATATGATATCGAGGTTCACAAAAAAACATTAGAATGAATTTTTCGGATGTTTCAAGCAATAAACAAAAAGAAAAAATAGAAGAAACTGAAAGAAGATGTGGAAAATCTATTAATTATCTTATAGCTGCTATTAAGAATCTTGAGGAAAGTAAAACAAGAAGTTTAACAGCTCAAAATTCACAAGTTGAAGCAAATAAATCGCTCTCAGCAGTGGAAGAGGTTACAGGAAATGAAAAAAATTCACAATTGAAACACTTGAAAAGATCCAAAAAGAATTATACAATAGAATTGAAGAAGTTAATTATACAATCGGAGAATTAAATATTTCAATGCAAAAAAATATCAATAAAAAAAATTTTCTTGCTCATGATACTTCTTTTAAAGATTTAATTTCAATAGGTGAAATAATTAATGATGCAAATATCAAAAAAAGATATTATGAAAATTATTTTATTTTATGAAAAAAATAGGGCATATCAAATATTTTAATTTTAAACAATATATAAAACTTAAATACAGAAAAGATATTTTTTTTAAAATTATTTTGAAATTAATCAAAATAATAATTCAAAATTTATTTCAAATAGATACATTGTTATTTGGTGGTAAATTAATAGAGATGGAACGAATTAAAAATATTATTTCAATTTACGTTTTGATGAAAATCAAGTTTATGAAGATTGCTGTTTTATTTCTGAGATTTGCGAGTATCAGTTGAGACACTTGGGTCTTCTCCAGTTTATTTGAAGCGATATAGCTAAGAGCCTATCCTCAAAAAATAAACAATACTAACAATCAAAAAATATTTGAAATATTAGATATTTAAATGCTAAATTTAATGTGAATTACGTGAATTAATTGAATTCGCGTTAAATTTTAAAACCGGAGTAAATAAATGGAAAATAAACAAAGTTATAAATCATGGATAATCAGTTGGAATTTTTTATGATTAATTGTATTTATCAATTAACGGCTCCGGAAAATATTAATTTAAAATTTGAAAATATAAATTTTGATAATAAAATATTAGTTCGACCAAGATTTATGTCAATTTGTCGTGCTGACCAGAGATATTATTTTGGTAAACGTGAATTATCGATATTAAAGAAAAAACTTCCAATGGCATTAATACATGAAAGTTGTGGAGTTATTATATATGATGGAACATCAAAATTTAAAGTTGGCTCAAAAGTTGTTATGATTCCTAATGTTCCTGGCGCGCGGTTAAATAATGCAAAAATTAAAAAACAGAATTTTATTTATGAAAATTATGAATCTGATGCCAAATTTCTTTCGAGCGGCCTTGATGGTTTTATGCGCGAGATTGTAGCACTTGATGCCGATAGAATTTTGCCTTTCGAAAGCAATAATGAATCAATTTTTTGTATAACTGAACTTATAAGTGTAGTGATTCATGCTATAAAACGATTTTTAAATAGTTCTCATTTATGCCGTGAAAAAATTGCAGTTTTTGGGGATGGCCCAGTTGGGTTTTTATTATGTTTAGCATTAAAAAAAATGTTACCAGAAAGTAAAGTTTTAATTTTCGGCCGACATCAAAGTAAATTATCTAGGTTTTCGTTTGCTGATGAGACTTTTTCGCAATTTGATAAAAATATAAAATTTGATCATGCTTTTGAGTGCGTTGGAGGATATGGAAGCGCAAACGCTATTGAAACAATAATTAATTGTATTAAACCCCAAGGCACCGTGATAATTATGGGCGTTAGTGAAGAAAAAATTCCTGTAAACACACGTGATATTTTAGAAAAAGGTTTAAGTTTCATAGGCGCAAGCCGTTCCGGCCGAGAAGATTTTAAGCTTGCCATAGATTTTCTTGAAAATGAAGATTTTAGTAAAAGAGCTTCAATAGTTGTATCCGATAAAGGCACGCTAAGTAATATTCAAGATATACGTAATATTTTCGCCGAATCATTAACAGTAACATTTAAGCTTTTTTTTGAGTGGAATATATAATAGAAAATTTGTAAAAACTTACTTTATATTTAGTCAAAATTATGGTCTGTTATCATTATCGTTTAACGGCCGTATTTTGATACTTTTTGGTTTGTGCTATGTTAAATTTTTTTGCAATACTATCGGTATTGTAAAAAAAATTTTCCTTTTGTTTAAGAGCCTGTTTAATATTTCTAAGCAATATAAATTTAACGATAAAATTTTTAAAATTCAAAGCGTGAGGAAAGCAAATACTGACGTATTTAACTGACGAGCAATATAGAATTTTAAAAATTTTAGCTAAATATGTGTTGCTAAAGAGATATTAGACAGGCTCTAAGAGACGGCAAGTTAAACGTACTTTTGTTTGAGCTAATTGACCAAAAGTTTTGTCACAAATAATTATGGAGTTAAAATTATTCATCAAAAAAATATTTTTATGATTTTTTTACTTGCATATATTTTCGAAATGTTTTTGAAAACAGATTCTAAATTATTTTATAAAATTTAAAAACAAAAAAGATGAGAGATTAAACTTTCGATTTCCTACTTTTGCTAGAACAAAAAAAAGATCGGGGAAAGAAATGAAGTTGTGTATAATTTTTATTTTATTTGCCAAGTTTTAGTAATGTAGGCTATGTGGTAATTTGAATTTGTTAAAGTGCATCATGTTAAAGAAAGGAAAATAAGATTTACGGAAAATATAGCCGAGACTGTAGAAATATGTTTTTAGAAAGAAAGTTAAAGTCAAAATTGAAACAAGTTAAATTAGAAATCCAGATCAAAGCATCGTGAATGATTTTAATTTAAATTAGGTGGTGAGGTTATTGTGCTAAAAAAGGGACAAATAAAATTTACTGTAAAAGCAGCTGAGATTGCAAAACAATTTTTTATCAAGAAAAATGCGAATGAATTTTTAGTTGCAGTAAATGAAGAAGATAAACCTTCAGGTGCTAAGGATATTTATAAAAAATTATTAAGCAGAAAACAAGATTCTTCAAATGAATTAAGAGTTTATGCAACAGATATTATAAAAGCTGAGAGATTTCTTACCGTAAATTTATTAAAAGAAGGAAGGCTTAGTTTTATATTGAGTCTTGATTTAAGTTGTTTGCTATATATTGCCAAATCTCAACAGGACAAATATGAAAAAATAAAAATGCCAGAACTAGATTGGCCGATAGTATTTTTAGATGAAAGTAAAAATAGTAATGTAACTGAGTTTGAAAGAAAAATGAACAAGTCAGTGACAATTGATTTGCCTGATTTGATTCTGAGCATAAACGAATAGGAGATTGGTAATAAATGTCATCTATAGAAGAATTAGTAATAAAAGCTCATAAAAATGATCCAAAAGCAATGGAAGCTATAAATAAAGCATTGGATAGAAAAAAAGTTGTGAAACCTAAAGAAGAATTTGTTAAGAAAGTTGCAAAAGATGATTCGGAAGTTTTGAAAACCAAAATTAAAAAATTAGATTTTGTTGAGCCCAAAGCAATGGCAAAAGACGATATGGATTTATTATCAATGGCGAAGAATTTACAAAGTGTAAATGTCGAAAAAATGGAAGGAAGTGAAATTTATAAACACATTGGTAATTTAAAAAAATTCTTAAAATCAGCGATGGATAAATCAGAAGATGATTCGTTAATTAATCCAACAAAAAATATATTCCAAATACTAGATAAAATACCAAAAAATATTGATCTTAAAAAAACCGAAGTACCTAAAAATATGGTAAATCAAGTATTAAATGCAATTAAACAAATTAATAAAAGTCAAAAAGAGGTGTAAAAAATGACATGGAACGAACTTATTACTTTTGTAACGGAAAACGCAACAGCAATAGCTGAAGTAATACTATTATGCACAGCAGGAGTAGCAGGAGCGTTATTAAACGGAGAAGTTGCAGCAGGTTTTGGAGCATTCGGGTCAGTAGCAGGAGGAATATTAGTATTTGAAGCAAAGAAAGCAGAAGCCAAAAGAAGAGCAGAAGCAAGAAAAGCAGGTGAGGCGGTATTAACCAATAGATTTGGACAGATTTTTAAAAATGAAATACTCAGCTTGTTTAATGATGATCAATTTATAAAAATACGAAATTATATTAAAGAACTAGGAAAATACTGTGGGACCAACAAAAGAGTTGAATCTTTTCTTGAAAGTGCAAATAGAAATGTTTCTCATTCCATACTGCGTAATGCTGTAGAAGCTGCCGAATTTGCTGATAGAGCAGAAGAAAAAAAAGCAATTTAAATTATTTTGTCAAAAGATTAGGACTCATAGTAGGATATATAAAAGGTGTTTATGAAAAATTCGAAAGTAGTGATGATGAGTATTGGATAGAATCAACAGGTTCAGACCTTCATCAAAACGGACAACATGCATTGCTTTTGATAAACAAGAAAAACGGGGAAAAATTAGTTTACAAACCACGTGACTTAAGCGCAGATTCGGTGATTTTAGGAAAGTATACTGGCAATGAAAAAACTAAACAAAGAACAGGGCCTAGAGTTAAAAGCATTAGCATGTTTGAAAAAATTAATAAGAAAATAATAGGCGATAGAGATAACATATATGGTGGTAAATATGATGATGTTATTAAAATAAATAAGCTGGATGGAGTAGATGATATCATATGCGTAACGGAAGGAGGCGAAACAAAGATAGAGAATTTTAAAAAATTTGTAAAAAGACTAGTAGGCGGCAAGTACGAAATATCGAAAACAGGTGATGAAAATAATGTTATTCATATAAATAGCAACGATAGTGTTAAACAAATTAATGGCGTAATGGCAAAAAAAGGTGAATATAAAATAAAGGTAAAATACGAATTAGATACAGCCCCGCTTGCAACAATGAAAATAAACAAAGATGCCCATATAGAAGAATTTATTTCTAAAAAAGGAACTTTTACACCGGATGAAGCAAAGAAATATTTTTATAAAGCCGGTATCTTAGATGTCGCCACAAAAATTATGGCTGTTATTGATTTGCATGCTGATAACATAATGCCGAGCAAGAGCGGCCCTATGATTATTGATCCAGAAGTTGCTTTTTTGATTGTGTAGATTCACAATTGCGTAATACCTTGCGGGGATTTGACTCCTCTGAAGCGCATCCCAACTCAACTTTTATTATTGCTGAAGACGACGGTACAAAAAAACATCTGGTGAAGTTTTTAAGGACGAAGCATCAAAGTATTATGGTGAATATAAAAAAGGTTATAATTTTATGGTAAGAAAGCTAAAAAATAAAAAAATGAAAGAATCTCTGAAAAATAAATACGGTAAATTACTAGGATATGTTGGGAAAGTTCGTATTGTGCCTTTATCGACAAGCGATTTTTCTCGTTTTTTAGCAAGCATCATTAGACTCTGATTTTAATGTGGAAAGTATAAATTTAATGAAAAAAGAAATTGAAAAAGAAATTAATAAAAAAGAAAGATTTATATTTAATCGTGAAGAAATTGAAATTTTTTTCCGGGAAAAAAGGGCATTAGAAAAAGAAATAAAGAAAACTTTAGAAGATGGAACAATCATTGCCATGCATGTCGATGTGCGAACAGGAAATGTGTTTCTAGGCAGTAGTGAAGTTGCTTATTTTTGCAGAACAAGTATTAATAAAGGGAAAAAAATTCATACTAAAGTTAATGGTGATGATATAGTAAAATCGGCAATGGAAAAACTTGATAAAACAATTAGTGAACTTACACTACTTCTATAGCATACCGATATTTACGCTGATTTTCTTTAAAATTTATGGAATTAATTTATAAAAAAAATTTATATTATTAAAAAGGAGCAAAAAATGAAGAATAAATTATTTAAAATTTTAGCATTTTTGTTTATTTTGCTGGCAGGGTTTACTTGCAATACCGTCTGTACTCATACTTATGCGTTGCCCACGTTCGAAATTACATCATCAGAAGCAGGAAATGTTATGACGGTTTATAATGAAGAAGCAGGAAGACTGTTTGGAAAGTTTTGCGTTGTGAGGGAACAAATACATGAACATGAATGCAAGCATATTGCAATAGTAGGAAGAATGAATGTAAGTGATTTTAATTCTTTATTGTTGTTGGCAATGGGATGCAAATCCATTGATCTTTCTAACGTGGAAATTGATATAATTCCTTACAAAGCTTTTTTTGTAAAATTTGAACCAAGAGAAAGAGCGTTAGAGAAGTTAGTACTTCCATCAAAACTGAAAAGAATAGATGGTATGGCTTTTGCCAATCGTTTTTTTATGAAAATAGATAATTTACCCTCTAGCTTGGAATTCATTGATAATGATGCGTTTTTAAATTGTTTTGAACTTGATTTTATAGTGCCAGAAAAGATAAAAATTGGCAAAAGGGCTTTTTATGGTTGCCCCAATGTTCATGTTTCACCTTGTAGTATAATGCAAAACGATGAACAATTTGTACCCGATGCGGAAGTTGGTGTACAACCACAAAATCACCCTGGGGATGGTTGCTTATTGCTGTAAAGATTAAATTGATGGATCGATATCAGATTTATTTAAATATGTACGGCCGTTTCAAACCGAAGTGGCATTTTTCATATACAAAAGAAGCTGGCCCAATATTCTAAAATTTTGCAAATACTGATTACGAATCCATAACGAAGATTGCATCTGCCCAATCAAGCCGATAGAGATAAGGTTTTATTTGATTTGAATTTATTCAAATTTTAAGTTGTTTTACTATAAAACTCACCAATTTTGTCCCTTAAAGCTGCTGCTTTTTCAAATTCTAAGCTTTTAGCAGCTTGTTTCATTTCTTTCTTGAGTTTTCTAATCATTTTTTCTCTTTCAGTTTTAGTCATTTTGTTTACATCAACTTTTTCTTCTTTTTCTTCTATATTTTCAGAACTTTCAGATGAAATTTCCAAAATTTCAGCGATATCCTTAACAACGGTTTTTGGGATAATTCCATGTTCTTCGTTATATTTTAGCTGGATTTTACGCCTACGGTTAGTTTCGTCTATGGCTTTTTTCATCGATCCAGTAATAGTATCGGCATACATCACAACTTCTCCATCTGAATTACGTGCAGCACGCCCAATAGTTTGTATCAAAGATCTGTGAGTACGCAAAAACCCTTCTTTATCGGCGTCTAAAATAGCCACTAATGAAACTTCAGGAATATCAAGACCTTCGCGGAGCAAATTTACTCCAACTAATATGTCAATTTCCCCTAAACGCAATCTTTTAATTATCTTCATGCGTTCATATGTATCAACATCTGAATGCATATACGCTATTTTAAAATTTTTATTTTCTAAAAAACTTGTAAGATCTTCGGCCATTTTTTTCGTAAGAGTAGTTATTAAAACTCTTTGTTTTACAGCGATTTTTTTGTTTATTCTAACAAATAAATCATCCATTTGACCACTTATTGGATTAATAAAAATTTTCGGATCCACAAGCCCAGTTGGACGTATAATTTGCTCAGCTTTTTGTGAACTTACTTGAAGCTCGAAATCTCCAGGTGTCGCGCTTACAAAAATTACTTTATTAATTTTTTCATAAAATTCATCGTATTTTAATGGCCTATTATCTAACGCAGAAGGCAGCCTGAAACCATAATCGATTAAATTAATTTTGCGCATACGATCGCCCGAATACATTGCTCGAATTTGCGGCAAAGTAACATGAGATTCATCAATTAACAAAAGAAAATCTTTTGGGAAGAAATCAAAAAGAGTAAAAGGAGGACTCCCTAGTTTCCCACCGGATAAAATTCTAGAATAATTTTCTATACCTTTGCAAAAACCAATTTCTTCAAGCATTTCCATATCGTATCGAGTGCGTTGTTCTATTCTTTGTGCTTCCACGACTTTCCCTAAATCTTGAAAATATTTAATTCTTTCAAGCATTTCATTTTCAATTTTTAACATCGATTGTCTAATTTTTTCTCTAGGAACTATATAATGCGACGCTGGGTAAATCGCGGCGTGTTTTAAAATTTTGTTTTTAACCCCAGAAATAGGATTAATTTCACTGACACATTGAATTATATTATCATTAAATTCTGATCTTATACATCTATCGAATGATTCAACAGGAAAAATATCAATTACATTTCCACGCACACGAAAATTTCCGCGTTCAAATGCAATGTCGTTACGTTTATATTGAATTGAGATTAATTTATTAATGAGCTCGTCGCGGTCTTTAACCATTTCAGGGCGCAATGAAACTGTCATAGATTTATAATCGTATGGATTTCCGAGATTGTAAATACAAGAAACACTTGCAACAACAATAACATCATTACGTTCGGCGAGCGATGATGTTGCCGAATGGCGAAGCTTATCGATTTCTTCGTTAATTGCTGAATCTTTTTCTATATACGTATCCGACGAAGCAATATAGGCTTCTGGACGATAGTAATCGTAATAACTTACAAAAAACTCAACAGCGTTATTTGGAAAAAAACTCTTGAATTCTGAACAAAGTTGAGCGGCCAAAGTTTTGTTGTGTGCAAGAACCAAAGTTGGTTTGTTTATCTTTTCAATGACACCAGCCATAGTAAAAGTTTTGCCGGATCCTGTTACACCCAGTAAAACTTGTTCTTTTAAGTTTTGCTCAATTCCTGCTGAAAGTAAATCGACGGCCTTCTTTTGATCTCCGTGAAACTCAAATTTAGATTCAATTTTAAAATTCATTTCTTAGCCATAAAATAATAAATAAATTAAAATAACCATTTCATATAATAATTAGTTTTTAATTTAAATATTGTCAAATGATTTCAAAGTTATAATTAATTATAAAAACCTGTCTTTAATAAGCTAAAATTGTGCTTGGGCTTATTTAATACAGGTTCTAATATTTTTTTGATAAAATTTTTAATTAAAAATCAAAAAAATTAGCTAGTCCAGTTATAAGACACGAATCAAAAAATGCAGCAATTATTAAAATTATTCCTGAGATTGCAATTTTTTTTATGTAATCAAAAAAAAATATATCATTTTTATCTTGATTAAAATAAATTTTTTTTAAAATTAATATATTAAATCTTAGTGACTCAGAAGCCAAAAAAATTAACGATATAATGGCTACGAATGCTCCCGGCAATAAAAGACAAGTTCCTATAAATATATTTTTAAGGCCATATGAAATATATAAATCTCCAAATATGATTCCTAACCCTAAACCTTTGAATAAGATAGTAGCGAAAATTCCTATTATTCCAATAAGTGATAATGATGATAAAATAATTATTATCGAAAAAATTGCCGAACTATTAAGCGAAGACAAAAAATTCGAAATAAAAGAAGAATTTGATTTAATAGCAAAATCTGAAGAAAAAATAAAATTAAATTTTTGTAATGTTGTATAAGCATAATTTTTGATCAAAATAACGCCGAAACCTATTGAAATAAACAATAAAATTGTAAGAGTAATATCTAATTTTTTAAAATTGTAATTTATTTTCGAAAAAAATAATTTAAATATCATTTTTTTAACATCCTTCTTAAAAAAAATTGTTTTTTAAAAAAAGTTTATGAAGTTTTAAAATAAATTATTCGATTTAAATTATTTTTAGTTTTTTTAAAAAAAATCGAGCACTGCTTCGGAGATATTTTGGACAGGATTTAAGACAAGTTTTGAGTTTTTTTGGTACATAAAAATTGAATTGTACCTAAATTTAATGTGTGATATTATTTGGAATATGGTAAAATTGAAAAAATTCGAAGAGAAACTTGGTTATAAATTTAAAGATAATAAATTGTTAAGGATTGCGTTAACACATTCTTCGTTTACAAATGAATTTGGCACAAATTCGAAAAATTACGAAAGATTGGAATTTCTTGGTGATTCTGTTTTGAGTTTAATTGTTTCTGAATATATTTTTTTTAAATTTCCGAAAATGCTCGAAGGAGAATTGACACGTTTACGTTCTTCTTTGGTTTGCGAAAAAACTTTAAAAATATTTGCTACGGATATCGATATAGGAAATTTTTTATTTTTAAGCAGAGGAGAAGAAAGATCCGGTGGACGCCAAAGATCATCAATTTTGGCTGATGTATTCGAAGCTGTTATAGCAGCAATTTTTATCGATGGTGGTTTAGAACCTGTGAAAAAAATTGTTTTAAAATTTATTGAACAACAGTTAGAAAATCTTAATAATTCTGCTAGAGATTATAAAACTGAAATTCAGGAATTGGTTCAAGCAAAAGGAGAGCATGTTATTAATTATGTAGTTTTAAGTGAAAGTGGGCCAGACCATGATAAGGAATTTACAATAGAATTAAAAATTGACGGTAATACCGTTGGGATAGGGAAGGCAAAAAGTAAAAAAGAGGCAGAAAAATCAGCAGCTAAAGAAGCGCTAAAATTATATTAATTTTTTTTTGGAGTGTGTTAGTTTTGAATTTTATTCCTTATGTAGTTGAACAAACCAGTCGCGGTGAAAGATCATATGATATATTTTCTAGGCTTTTAAACGATAGAATTATAATGCTTTATGGTGAAGTTGATAGATCAAAAGCGGGCTTAATAGTGGCACAGCTGCTTTATTTAGAAGGCCAAGACTCTGCTAAAGATATTAGTATTTACATTAATAGTCCCGGTGGATCAGTTTCAGATGGACTTGCAATTTATGATACTATGCAATATATAAAATGTGATGTTAATACTATCGGTATGGGGCTTGCCGCAAGTATGGGGGCATTTTTGTTAACCGCAGGCACAAAAGGAAAGCGTTTTGCGTTGCCTAATTCCGAAATACTTATACATCAACCGCTTGGCGGAGCACAAGGCCAAGCCAGTGATATTGAAATCCATACTAAATGGATGCTTAAAACAAAAAAAAGATTGAATGAAATTCTTGCTGAAAATACAGGTCAGTCTTATGAACAAATTGTAAAAGACACAGATCGGGATAACATAATGAATGCCAAAGAGGCTTTAAATTATGGTTTAATTGATAAAATTATCGCAAAACGCGAAATTGCAGATGGAGAAAGCAATGATTGAACATAGATGTTCATTTTGTGGAAAAACAGAAGAAGAAGTTTCGAAAATTATCGCTGGGCCTCCCGGGGTATGCATTTGTGATGAATGTGTAATGCTTTGTCTCGGCGCTTTGGAAGAAGAAAAGCCGCAAAAAATTTCTAGAAAATCTTCCAAAATAGATTTAGCACAATCAGGGAAAGTGCTTCCAAAGCCAAAAGAAATAAAAGCCGAGCTTGATGAATATGTTATCGGTCAAGAGCAAGCTAAGATTGCAATGTCGGTGGCTATTTATAACCATTATAAACGAATTTATTTCGGGTCTGACGATGTAGAACTTGCAAAAAGCAATATTTTATTGCTTGGCCCAACCGGGGTAGGTAAAACGCTTTTGGCACAAACTGTGGCAAAAATGCTTCGTGTTCCTTTCGCTATTGCGGATGCCACAACTTTAACCGAAGCAGGGTACGTCGGTGATGATGTTGAAAATATTTTGCTAAGGCTCTATCAAGCCGCCGGTACAGATATTGAACGTGCTCAGCATGGAATTATATATATAGATGAAATAGATAAAATCTCAAGAAAATCAGAAAATGCTTCAATTACTCGTGATGTGAGTGGCGAAGGAGTTCAACAAGCATTATTAAAAATTTTAGAAGGCACCGATGCTAATATTCCTGCCAAAGGCGGACGAAAGCACCCGCAAGGCGAAACTGTTCAAATGAATACCACTAATATTTTATTTATCTGTGGTGGCGCTTTTGATGGATTGGAAAAAATTATAGAAAAACGCGTTGGAAGTTCTGCATTAGGCTTTGGCGCTAAAGTTATGAATAGAAAAGAAATCGAAACCACAGATTGGATGTCTAAAACAGAAACTCAAGATTTAGTAAAATTTGGTATTATACCTGAATTGGTGGGTAGACTACCTATAATAACTGCTCTTAAAGGTTTAGATGAGACCGCTTTGGTAAGAATATTAAAAGAGCCAAAAAATTCACTGATAAAACAGTATAAAAAGATTTTTGAATTGGATAATGTAGAATTAATTTTTGAAGAAGAGGCATTGGTTGCAGCAGCGAAAAAAGCAATTGAAAAACATAGTGGTGCTAGGGGTTTGCGTGCAATCATGGAAGAAACTTTGCAAGAAACTATGTTTAACGTTCCGTCTGATCATACAGTTGAAAAAGTGATATTAACAAAAGGCGCAGTTGAAAATAAGGAAGAGATAAAATTTATTTTCAATAAAAAACGTCTTCCGGTTTCGTTTAGTTTTAGCAATATTAGAAATAAATTTAGAAAAGATAGCGTAAGCTAGCTAGGTTTTAAAAATGTATTCAAATGGAGTTTATTTTAATAATTTCAAAAAATTAATGCTCGGCGATGTAGTTGATTATACAGAATCCAAAATTGTATGGACTTTAGATGATTCTTATCAAACGTTAGAGATAAAATCTAGACATATAAATCGTATTGGATTAGATTTAATTGGCGTCATGTCTGAATTCGATAAAAAACGAATTATGGTAATGGGGGATAGTGAACACACATTTTTAGCTAGACTTTCGGCAGAAGAAATTTACGATTCAGTTGGCAAGATTTTTTCTTTTAAAGCTCCTGCGTTGTTTATAACACGCAATATAGATCCGAGGCCAGAAGTTTTAGAAATAGCTAAAAAACATGGTATTCCGGTTTTTGTTTCTGATAAACCAACTTCACGGTTTATTTCGGAATTGACTTCGTTTTTAGATGAATTCTTATCACCAAGGATTACTCGTTCCGCAGGATGTATGAGCATTCATGGTGAAGGAGTTCTTATTTCCGGTGAAAGTGGCATTGGCAAAAGCGAAGTTGAACTTGAATTAATAAAACGCGGGCATAAATTTGTTAGCGATGACGTTACAGAAATTAAAAAAACATCAGCGAATATGATTGTGGGTTCGGCGCCGGGAAATGTAAGTAAATATATAGAAGTTCGGGGAATCGGAATTATTGATGTTCAACGATTATTCGGAGTTGATGCAATAAAAATATCCGAAAAAATAGATATTCTTGTTAATCTTGAAAATTGGAAGGAAAACAAAGAATATTCAAGATTGTCTTCTGACGGAGAACATGTAGAAATACTTGAAACTTTAGTTCCGTATGTTAATATTCCTGTAAAACCTGGTAAAAATCTTGCAGTTATAATCGAAGTGGCAGCTATGAATAATAGGCTAAAAAAATATGGGCTTAATTCTTCAGGGGAATTTTTAGGTCTGCTTGGGGGCAAAAACAATTTAAGTCCTAAAAATTCAAGGAAAGTTAAATGTATTTGGGAAATTGGTGATGATTCAAAGTAGTATCCTTAATAAAAAATTTCAAAAAATATTTAGTGTGTTATCATGCATCAGACAGTATTGGGTGTTAGCTTTTTTTTCATCACTTATACTACAAGTTGTTGGTGTTTATAATTTACTGCCTACAGCTGTTGATTTTTTTATTTTTTCGTGCATGGCTTCTACTGGAATGTTGATTTTATTTACTCAGATAATTTTAAATTCGTTTCCAAAAATTAATCCAATTAATTATTTTTTTTGTGATAACTATAAAATTTTATTGACTTTTTTTTGGCTTGCAATTTTTATTTCATGTATATTTAATATAAATTATTGTTTTTTAAAAAATATTAAAGAATTAATATGGGATGCACTTAGCTTTTTTTTAGTATGTTCTTGGCATGAAAGTTCAAAAAATAAAAAAATAATTTTGTGTTTGCAAAAGCTTTTAATTTTTGCTTGTTTTGTTTTGTCTATTGCTTCGATAATAACTTTTATATTAGAAATTAATCATATTTTTTATTTTGAAAAAAAAATAATTCACGTTGGTTTTATTGAAAATCGTCTTTTTGGTGCATATTATAATCCAAATATGGCTTCCAAGCTTGCTTTTTTGTCTTTATTATTTTCATTATATTTTTTGATTGCCGATATTGCTAAAAATAGAAAATTCCATATTATTGCAATTGTTATAGAATTAATTTACATATCACTTTCGTTATCTCGTGTAACATTGGTTGCTATGGTTATTGTTTTAGGTATTGCTTGTTTTATTTTTTTGCGCCAACACAAAGAAAAAAAAACAACAATAAGTTTCTTTGGAACAGTCGCTTTTTGCAATTTGATAATTTTGTTTAACAAATTAATAAACAAATTTTTTTCTTATTTGCCAATTATAGTTAACAAAATTTCCGGAAACAGAATGTCGATAAAAAATCATCTTGAAATAATAAGGTTAGATATTTCCCAAAGTGGCGATATTTCAAATTTAAGGTTTAGAATTTGGCTTAGTGCTTGGGAATTATTTAAAACTACGCCGATTTTCGGAACTTCGCCGCGCGGCATAGTAGAATATGCTAAAATGGTTATCCCGGATACTTTTATAGTAAAAAAAAATTATCTTTTAATACATAATACTTATATAAGTGCATTTGTTTATACTGGAATCTTAGGTGCTATTTTTATTTTAACTTTTTTGATTAAAGCATTTTTAGAAGTCTTATTTTTTTATAAAAAAAAATTATTTAAAAGCGATAATTTATACTTAGATTTTTTAGTGATTTCAGTTTTGGCAATTGCTATTTATGGAATTTTTGAACAAGAAATAATTTTTTTCAATACGGCGAATTTATTGATTTTTTGGTTATTCTTGGGTGAAATTATAAAATGTATAAAGTATGAAAATCACAAATTAATTTAAAATTTAAGGAGTTTTATGCGATTTGTATGCGAAAAAAGTGTTTTATTAAGTGTTTTAACGGATTTAATTCGGTCCGTTGCGGTCCGTTCAAATGTTGCTATTTTAGAAGGCATTCATATTACGGTAAAAGGTTTAAAAGTTGAATTAGAAAGTTACAATATGGAATTCGGAATTCAAACCAAAATTTTAGTTGTAGAAGCTCAAGATGGCTCTATAGTAGTGCCGGCTAAGATTTTTAGTGATATTATTAAAAAACTCCCAGATGGGTTAGTTGAAATGAAAACTAATAAATTTGAAGCTGAAATTGTTTCAAAAAATTGTAAGTTTGTTATTTCATGTTTTGATCCAAACGATTTCCCAAAACTTCCTTTTATAGAAAATGAAAAATTCATAGAATTGCCTTCGAATACAATAAAAAATATGATCCAACAAACAATTTTTGCAGTTCGACCAGAAAATGAAGAATATAACATTCATACCGGAACTTTAATCGAAGCAAAAGATAATTTTTTAGTTTTTGTTTCGGTAGATGGTTTTAGAATGGCGTTGCGTCGGGAATCTATTAATATTAGCGAAAATTTTAAAATTGTTGTGCCAGGGAAAACTTTACGTGAATTATTGCGTTTAATACCTGATGATAAAGTTAATATTAAAATATATCTTAGCGAACGTTATATATTTTTTAAATTAGATAATTATTTGTTCCTTTCTTCTTTGCTCGAGGGAGAATTTATAGATTATAATTCTACTATACCAGAAGAAAATTCAACTCGAATTAAAGTAAAAGTTAATGAACTTATTTTTTCGGTCGAACGTGTTTCTTTGGTTATTCAAGATCGCCTTAAAAGCCCAGTGAGAGCCATAATAGGGCCGGATTGTATAAAATTTTCTTGTTCGACCACGTTAGGGAAATCCGAAGATACATTGAATGCAAATGTAAAAGGAGAACCATTAGAAATCGCGTTTAATGATCGATTTATGATAGATGCTTTTAAAAACGTTGATGCTGACGAAGTGTTAATTGAAACTTCTGCTTTTAAACCACTGAAGATTATTCCTTTAGAAGGGGATAGTTTTTTGTTTTTAGTGTTACCGGTTAGATTCCACGAGGAAAACTAGAACTTATTTCAATGCAAAAATTCTATAAATTTTATTTAAAAGTAAAATTTCCTGAGTCAATGCCGACTTTGCCGACTTTAGATTTTAAAAAATCACTTAAACATCGCAAACTTTCATTGTTGGCTCTCTGGAACAATTCAAAAAAATCATCATATAAAACAAATGACATAATTTCTGGATAATTATTAGAAATTATTTCAAAATGAAATTCTTTTTGTTTAATAATATCGATTAGATTTAAAATTATTAATTCTATCGTTTCCTTAGCAATATTTTCTTCATTTAAATTTTTATTTTTTTTTATTGAATTAAACTTAATTTTATAATCTGGCACCGTATTAAAAAAACTTAATAAAAATTCCAAATTACTTTTTGATGTATTGCAAAAAAAATTTCGAAAAAATTCTTCCGTATCTCCCAATAAAGAAATAGATCCCCCTTGAATGAATACCTGATAAAACAATTGAAACAATTGAAACAATTTATCATTTTTTTGAAGTTTAAAATAATTTGTTTTATCTTCAGAATACACTGATAACTTCGCAAATAACGATGTTTCATCACTAGATTCAAAATGTTTATCAAGAACTTTTGACACTTTATAAAATAAAAACTTAAATAAAATTCTTAAATCATTTGGATCAGCATTCTCGAACAATTCAAAAAAAACATGGTCTTCGATGAATGGTTGTACTTCGTGGATACTCACGCCCACTGTCTTAAATAATGTTTCTGAAATTTTGGCTTCAGTTGAACCTGAAAGTATAAGCTTGAATACTTCCCAAAATTCTTTTTTTTTATTAGGAAAACATAAACCAATTTTTTTAGAACTTTGCGATAATTTTAATCTTAAATATTGCCTGAAAAAAGAATAACAAAAAAATAATCTCTTTTTCGTCGTATTACGAAAAAATTTATCTAAAAATTTCATTGGGTCTTCTGATAAAACTTTATTAATACGTTCTCCAACAACAAATATTCTATGAAATGATTCAAAATAATCCTGTGATTCTAAAGTATTAGACTCAAGTTTTGATAATTTTGACAATGAGGAATGTTCTTTATTTTGTCCAAGCATATTTTTATACCGGTTTTTAAATTCTTTGATTTTCAATTTGATTTCCTCAACTTCGTGCCAACTGATTTTCTCGAACAATAAAACTTTCAAAATTGTATTTGCGATCTGTTCGCTAGTGGATTTGAAATCTTTTTTTAATTCTATTAATTGGTCTTTCGAAAGTGTTTCTATATGATTTTCGACTTCTTGTTCAAACCAATGGTAAAAATTTTCATTTTGATTCTCAAGTATCTTTATTTTTTTATAAAAAAAAATTTTGTTTTCCTTATTGCGAACTTCATTCAAATCAAAAAAAAATTCAGATATTTTTTCAGTCATCGTTAATTCACTAGTAAGACAGTGAAATTTACAAAATCCCAAATCGTTAATACCACATTTAATAATGTAAGCCTCATCAAGAGGTACATATTCTTTTCTCCACTCAATTTTTGAACCGATACAACGCATACCGCGAACTCTAAGATTAAGTTCCGATAAGAGAGTTTGCATCGATTTTTCGATTTTGTTGAGTTTATCTTTCAATGCATCAACACGAGCTTTAAAATTAAATTCAATTTTCTCAACTTCATCTAAATTTGGTTTCTCAGATGATAAGGCGTTCAAAAGTTTTTCTGTAAACTTTTTGTTAATTTCTGCAAATTCATTTTTATTTTTTATGAGTTGATTTTCAAAATCCTTCTTAATATCAGTAGTTATAAAACCAATTCTAAATTCTATTAGTTCTAAAAAAACTTCAATTTTTTTTATATCTGCTTGAAAATTATTAATTTTTTTCATTTTTTCAGATTCTTTCATACAGTGTTCCATAGCATCTAACCGGATAAAGCTTAAAAAATTTATGCTAAGAAACAAAATCATTAAACTTGCAGCAAAAAGTCTTCGAAAAAATTTTATAATTTTTCTAGATAAATTCTGGATTTTCAAAATACTTTTTACTTGATTTATTGTTCGGCTGGCCACGATATTATCTTGGTTTAAATAATTTATTTGGAATTTTTTAATTTTAGCCAAAACTTTGTCCGAAAAATGTTTAATACTTACCATAAAAATCTCTTAATTTATTTAAGTGTTAATTTAAAAATCATATATTACAATTTATCTAATTTTAAATTATATTAATTAATAATAAATTAGTTTTTTAAAAAATAAAATATTAATTTTTTATATACTCATTCAAAATGAAATTCTGGATTTATTGAAATCTAAAAATCATCGTTTAAGCACGATTTTGCTTGAGCTTTGAATGAATCTAATTCTAATTTTGATTTCGGCGTTTGAATTTGAATGAGTATATTATTAGTTATTTTATTTAAAATTTATAAAACAGAATTGTGTTTTTAACTTAATAAAAACCGGTTTTTATATCAATTTTTAATAATAAAAAGCTTTAGAACTTGTCTTCGATAACTTTTAAACACAACCTTTTAGTAATTTCTAAATCTTTAACTTATTGAAGATAAGTTTTAAAATTTGGAGAACAAGGAAAAAGAAATAATAGTTTAAAATTTCTATTTTTTAAAATTTTTACTACAAAATATTTTGACATCAAGATTTAATTAATGTAATTTTTAGAATATGAATTTAAATATGAAAAAAATAAGAACTAGATTTGCGCCAAGCCCGACTGGATTTATTCATATTGGTAATTTAAGGTCGGCTTTATATGCATATTTGATAGCAAAATCCCAAGGTGGGGATTTTATATTAAGAATAGAAGATACTGATCAAATGCGTTTGGTTCCTAATGCTGAAAAGATTATTTATGATGTTCTAAAATTAGCAAATTTAAGATACGACGAAGGCCCTGATAAACCAGGTGAATACGGGCCATATGTTCAAAGCCAGCGCAAAGAAATATATCATGACAAAGCTTTCGAACTTATTCGAAACGGTGGAGCGTATTTTTGTTTTTGCCAAAAGTCTGATATAGCCGAAAGTAAAGATAAACTTCATCGCGGTTATGATAGAAAATGTAGAAATCTTGACGAAAATCAAGTTAAAAAGAATCTTGAATCAGGCATGAAATTCGTTATAAGGCAAAAAATGCCACTAGAGGGCAAAACTTCATTCACTGATACTGTTTTTGAACAAATTACTATCGATAACAGCGAGCTTGAAGATGGAATTTTGTTAAAATCCGACGGTATGCCTACCTATAATTTTGCTAATGTAATAGATGATCACATGATGCACATAACTCATGTCGTTAGAGGTTGTGAATATCTTACTTCGACCCCGAAATATAATCTTTTGTATAAAGCTTTCGGCTGGGAAATTCCTGAATATGTACATTTGCCTTTAATTATGGGGAAAAATTCAGATGGGAGTGTAACGAAACTTTCTAAACGTGCTGGATCGGTTGGTTTTGAAGAACTTATTCAAGATGGTTTTTTGCCGGAAGTAATTGTAAATTACATAGCTTTTTTAGGTTGGTGCCCGAAGACGAATCGTGAGATTTTTACTCTTAGCGAATTAACAAAAGAATTTTCTACACAAAGGATAAGAAAATCACCGGCGATTTTTGATTATTTAAAACTTGCTTGGTTAAATAATGAATATATCAAAAATAAAACTCCAAAAGAATTTGCCGAGATAATAAAAGTTTATTTAAAAAATAATTTATTTGATGCTGTAAAAATTGCAAAAATTTTGCAGTCTAGAGTTAGCAAGTTATCTGAAATTCCGGAGTTAATAGATTTCATTTATGAAATTCCAAAATTTTCAAAAGAGTTATTTATAAATAAAAAAAGTAAAACAAATTTTGAAAATGCATTGGTTATTCTCGAAAACGCACTTGAAAGTCTTAAAGAAATTCAAAGTTGGACTAACGATAAAATTTATAATACAATTCTGCAAGTTGCAGAAAAATTAAATTTAAAAAATTCGGCAATTATGTGGTGTATTCGAATTTCGGTTTCTGGCAAAACTGTAACACCTGGTGGAGCGTCGGAAATTTTAGATATTCTTGGCAAAATTGAATCAATTAATAGAATTGAAAATGCTTTAAATATGTTAAAGGGGATTAAGGGTTAGATTTTGGAAACTGAGAATAGCAATTTTTTAATTAGTTTTATCAAAGAAGATCTTGCTTTGCGGTTTGCAGGCAAAAAAATTCATACGAGATTTCCACCGGAACCTAATGGATTTTTGCACATAGGCCACGCGAAGGCAATTTGCATAAATTTTATGATGGCTAAACAATTTGGTGGATTATGTAATCTTCGTATGGATGACACCAACCCGAGCAAAGAAGAAATTGCGTATATAGAATCAATTAAAGAAGATGTAAAATGGCTTGGTTTCGATTGGGAAGAACGTTTTTTTTACGCCTCTGATTATTTTGAAGAAATGTATAATCAAGCGAAAATATTAATAAAAAAAGGTTTGGCTTATGTTTGTGATTTGACTGCTGAACAAACAAAAAGTATGCGTGGAGATTTAAAAACTCCTGCTGTAAGTATATTTCGCAATCGTTCTATAGAAGAAAACTTAGATTTATTTGTTAGAATGCGTAGCGGCGAGTTTCCTGATGGGGCGCGAACTTTGCGTGCTAAAATCGATTTGAATTCTGGGAATTTTAATATGAGAGATCCTGTAATTTATCGAATAATGAAAAAAGATCATCATAGAACTGGAAATAATTGGCCAATTTATCCGATGTATGATTATGCGCATCCTATCGAAGATGCAATAGAAGGTATTACACATTCGCTTTGTTCGCTTGAATTCGAAGATCACAGGCCGTTATATAATTGGGTAATAAATAATATAGATGATTTGCAATCTAAGCCAAGACAGATTGAGTTTTCACGTTTGAATCTTAGTTTTACTGTCATGAGCAAACGGAAACTTTGTAAGCTTGTTGAAAAAAAAATCGTTGATGGTTGGGATGACCCTAGAATGCCTACTCTTTCTGGATTAAAACGTCGAGGATATACTCCTGAATCTATAAAGTTTTTTTGTTCTAAAATTGGAGTTTCGAAATCTGTAGGAACAATTGAATATTCGTTTCTCGAAAACTGTTTACGCTCGGATTTGAATTTTCGCGCTCGCCGAGCGATGGCTGTTTTAGAGCCTATACAGCTTATAATTAGAAATTATCCAGAAGGTAAATTAGAAGAATTCGAGATCGAAAATAATCCAAATGATTCGAACCAAGGTATTCGCAAAATTATTTTTAGCCGTGAGATTTTTATTGAAAAATCTGATTTTATGAAAGTTAAGCAAAAAGGTTATTTTCGGCTTTTTCCGGGCGCTATAATAAGGCTTAAATCTGCATATGCTGTTAAATGCATAGATTTTAAACAGGATGATGCAGGAAATATTAAAGAAGTTATTTGCGATTATTTCCCAGAAACTTATGGCGGGAAAAATATTAAAGATAAAAAAATTAAAGGCACTATACATTGGGTAAGCTTAAAAGATTGTTTTGAGGCACAAATTAATATTTATAATTCTCTTTTTATGATTGAAAATCCTGAAGAAAACGGTGATTTTATTTCGGAAGTTAATCCTGATTCTTATAAAATATTAAAAAAATGCAAATTAGAGAATAGTCTTAAGAATTCTAAATCTGGTGAAATTTTCCAGTTTTTGCGCATGGGGTATTTTTGTGTTGACAAAAATAAAAATTCCGAGGGACAATTAATTTTTAATCGTAGTGTTTCGCTTAAAGAAAAATTTAAGTTATCATAATTGGTAGTTTAAATAATTCGATGAATATCTTGAATTTTTTGTTCATTGCTAGTATGTTTATTTTATAATTAAAAAGGCGATGGTTTTTGTAGTTTTTAATTGCTAGTAATTGCGAGTTGAAAATTAAATAGTCTTGTGTTAAAATCCGGAATGACTATTGTTATTATTATTGTATTTTGAGGTAAATTTTAAAATATGGCTAAAAAAGTAGAGGAAAAACAAATGAACTCGGAACTTGAAAAAAATATTGAAGATGTAGTTAAAATAAAAGTCATAGGTGTTGGCGGCGGCGGTGGCAATGCTATAAACAGAATGGTTGATTTTGGAATAAAATACGTTGATTTTGTTTGTATTAATACAGATTTGCAAGCTTTAGAACGTTCGCGTGCTAAAAATAAAATTCAAATTGGCGAAAAAGTTACAAGAGGCAAAGGTGCAGGATCGAAACCTGACGTTGGGCAAAGAGCAGCGGAAGAAAGCAGAGAAGAGATTGTTTCGATGATAAAAGGTTCGGATATGATTTTTATAACTGCAGGCATGGGAGGCGGAACAGGCACTGGTGCGGCTCCCGTTGTTGCTCAAGTTGCGCGCGAATTGGGAATACTTACTATAGGAATCGTGACCAAGCCGTTTGCTTTTGAAGGCCAAAGGCGAATGGCTCAAGCTGATGGAGGGATTGAATTACTTCGTGATCATGTAGATTCACTTGTTGTAATACCAAATGAACGCCTTAAATACGCAAGTCAGCAGCGTATAACTCTTGTTAATGCGTTCGTTGTGGCCGATGATGTGCTCAGGCAAGGCGTGCAAAGCATTTCTGATTTAATTTTATTGCCTGGTCTTGTTAATTTAGATTTTGCTGATGTTACTTCGGTTATGAAAGATGCCGGTTATGCTCATATGGGTGTTGGTTTGGCTTCTGGAAAAGATAAGGCTGAATCAGCTTCGAAAATGGCGATATCTAGTCCACTTTTAGAAACAGCCATTGATGGTGCGAAAGGTGTTATTATAAATGTTACAGCGGCGCCTGACATCGGTCTTGACGAAATCGAAACTGCTGCAACTCTTATATCGGATCAAGCAGATAGTAGTGCAACAATAATTTGGGGAGCTACCATAGATGAAAATATGGATGATGAAATTCGTATTACTGTGATTGCTACTGGTTTTTCTTCAAAAGAATCTTTTGTTCCGGTCGCGATAAATAATAATAAAAAAGCTAGTAATTCTTTTCGTTCTAATGTTAGAAGTTTAGATAGTTTTTCTAAGAACGAAGATGCGATTAAAGATATTATGTCGATATTTAATAAATAATATTTTAAGGTGATTAAAATGAAAAAGAATATTCATCCAGAGTATAAAGATGCCGAGTTTGTTTGCGCTTGTGGCAATATTATAAAAACAAGATCTGTTCGTCCGGGAGGCACTGTAGAAATTTGTTCGAATTGTCATTCGTTTTTTACCGGACAACAAAAATTTGTGGATAGCGGTGGAAGAGTAGAAAGATTTAATAGACGATTAAAAGATTCCAAAACTATTTAATTATGAGTGAAAAATGTGCAATTAAATATAAGAAAGAAAACTGAAGAAATAGAAAAAGCTACATTAAGTAAAAATGCGAAATTATCGTCTGAAACTATCGGTCGAGCAAGCCCAGAAGATTTATGTGATATTAGAACTGAATTTCAAAAAGATAAAGATAAAATAGTTCATAGCAAATCTTTTAGACGGCTTAAACATAAAACACAGGTTTTTATTTCACCGAAAGGCGATCATTATCGTACTAGGCTTACGCATACTTTGGAAGTTTCGCAAATAGCTAGAACTGTAGCTAGAGCTTTGAGATTAAATGAAGATTTGACTGAAGCGATTGCATTAGGGCATGACTTAGGTCATACTCCGTTTGGTCATACTGGCGAAGACGCTCTTAATGATATTTTGCCTGGTGGTTTTCGACATTTTGAGCAAAGTGTACGCGTTGTTGAATCGCTTGAAAATAATGGTCGTGGTTTGAATCTTACTGAAGAAACAATTAATGGAATATTTTGTCATAGCAATTTATGGTCAGATACTTTCGAAGGCAAAATTGTTAGAATTTGCGATAAAATTGCTTACATAGACCACGATATCGATGATGCTGTGCGCGCAGGAAATTTAAAAGAAAAAGATTTACCGGTGAATTTTATTAATATTTGCGGTAAAACACGTTCGCAACGTGTTGATACCATGGTTAAATCTTTAATAAATGGCTGTATTAATAAAAATATAAGTGAAATTCCAAAAATGGAACCGGAAGTGCAATCGGCTTTCGAAGAAATTCATAAATTTATGTATAGTTGGGTTTATAGTAGTGAAATTTTAAGTTCCGAAAAATCAAAAGTAGTTGTTGTAATAGAAATGCTTTATAATTTTTTTATTAAAAATGTTAAGAAAATGTCGATTGAATCTCAAAGAATAGCTCAAACCCAAGGTGTTCCACGTGCAGTAGCTGATTATTTAGCAGGAATGACTGATGAATTTGCGGTAAATATTTATAAAGATATTTTTATTCCTAAGTCTTTTTCATGTAATATTTGCAGATAAAAATAATGTTTTTTTAATTTTTGGTAATTTTATGATATTTTCTGATGAATTTTTAAATGAAATTAAAGAAAAAAATGAAATTTTAGATGTAGTTTCTGCGTATACAAGTTTAATTCGAAATGGCAAAAATTCGGTGGCGCTTTGCCCGTTTCATGCTGAAAAAACACCATCGTTTTTTGTTTATCCTGAAAGTAATTCTTTTTATTGTTTTGGTTGCGGAGCCGGCGGAGATGTTTTGACGTTTATCATGCTGGCGGAAAAGCTCGAATACAATAATGCTGTTGAATTTTTGGCTAATCGTGTAGGTTTAGAATTATCGCAAAAAAATGAAGATGGTTTTTTATCACGAAAAAAAATTATCTATGAAATAAACCGTGAAAGTGCAAGGTTTTTTCATAAATATCTTTTTACAAGTAATGGCAAATTTATGCTAGATTATATTTTTAAACGCGGGGTAAAAAAGGAAACTGTCGTTCATTTCGGGATTGGTGGTGCACCGGCTATTGGTTCGGAATTGGTAAATTTTCTTAAAAATTATGGTTTTTCATTCGAAGAAATAATTAGTGCAAATTTGGGAGTTTTAAAGCAAAATGGAAATATTTACGATCGTTTCGCTTCACGTATTATGTTTCCTATTATAAGCGTTTCTGGCAATGTTTTAGCATTTGGCGGAAGATCTATAAATAATAACTTCGGCCCAAAATATTTAAATAGTTCTGATACCCCTGTTTTTAAAAAAAGTGTTAATTTATTTGCTTTGAATTTTGCAAAAAAAAGTTCGAAAAAAGGTTTAATTTTAACGGAAGGCTATATGGATACAATTGCGTTGCACCAAACCGGTTTCGATAATGTTGTTGCTACACTAGGAACTTCTTTCACGCGTGAACAAGCTAATCTTTTATCAAAATACTCTAATAAAATATATGTTGCATATGATTCTGATTTGGCTGGCAAAAAAGCCGTTGAAAGGGCAATAAAAATTTTAAGAGAAATTAAAATTTCTCCAAAAATAGTTAATATTAAAAACGCTAAAGATCCTGATGAATTTGTTAAAATTTCCGGTAAAGATGCCAATTTTAAATTTAATGATTTGTTAGAAAAATCACAAAGTGACATAAATTATCGTCTTATGGAAAATCAGAATCTTGAGAATTTGGAAAATAATACTGAATATAAAATTGAATACGCTAAAAAAGCAGCCAAAATTCTCGCAGAAATCGATAGCCCAATCGAAAGGGACATATATATTTCTAAAATTTGTTCTCAAACCGACATACAAAAAAATGCTTTTGAACTTCATGTAAATAAACTTCGAAAAGATAAATTTAAATTTAAGTCAAAAAAAGTTTCAAAAAATGCTAGAATTAGGCTTTCGGATATGTATGATAAAACAGATTTTAAAAAAAATATTAATTTAAGATCTGCATATATTGAAGAATTTATAATTTCGTATATAATTAAAAATGGTGTCCTAAATATTTCGAATTTATCTTCCGATGATTTTATTATGGAATTTAATCGTAAAATTTTTGAAAAAATACTTGATTTATCGAAACAAAAAAGGACAATTGATATTGGTTCAATTTCTAAAGATTTAGATTTTAAACAAAAAGGCAAAATAGCAAAAATCGCAAATTCTTTTTTTGCAAAATCTATTGATAATAAAGAAATTTTAGGTTATATTGAAAAACTAAAGTATGAAAGAAAACTCAGGGACTTCAAAAACTCGGAAGAATTGGATAAATCTGAAGTGTTGAGCTTTCTGGACAAGCTTCGAGTTACGAAACAATAATTTTTAAATTATAAGGATTTTTAATGTTGTATATTAATTTTGATAATCGGCAAACGAATTCGGCTATGTTTCTGCAAAATATCTGTTATGAAACTGAATTTAAATTATGCAAAAAAACAACTATTGATATATAAAAATATTTCAAAGTAGCTTTTCACATTAAGCAGTTTTGCTTTAAAAATTGAATTCTGAATAGTTTCAGATTGGGTCTAATAAAAGGATATTTTCTAAAACTAATTAATTTGTAGGGGTGGTTTTTTTGGAAGACAAAGATTTTAAAGAAGAAATTATCGGGCTGTTTATCAAGCATGGAAATGATTCAGAGGATTTAGAATTAGATATTCTTGAACCGGTCGAGAATCTGGATCTTATCGTTGAGCCAATTGAAGAAATTTATGATCCTATCGAAGCAAAACAAATTGAAATAAACGATGAATTCACTAAGATGGGACTTGATGATATTGCTGTTAGTTTAAAAAATATGGAAACTTCTGGCGCCGATATTCATTTCGAGGAAGGAGAAGCAATTCTTGGCGATCCTGTAAAACTTTATTTAAAAGAAATAGGCAAAGGAATGCTTTTGACTCCTGAGGAAGAAATCGATCTTGCTTTGCGTATTACTCAAGGCGATGAGTTAGCCAAAGAAAAGTTATTAAAATCAAATCTTCGTTTAGTAGTAAGCGTAGCGAAGCGTTATGTTGGTCGTGGAACTTTGCATTTTTCAGATCTAATACAAGAGGGAAATTTAGGTCTTATGAAAGCGGTAGAAAAATTTGATTACACTAGAGGTTTTAAATTTTCCACTTATGCTACTTGGTGGATTCGCCAGGCTATTACTCGTGCGATAGCTGATCAATCAAGGACAATTCGTGTTCCTGTTCACATGGCCGAAACGGTTAATAAGATTAAAAGAATTTCAAATTTGCTTTTGCATAATAATGGAAAAAATCC
>JAIRZH010000037.1 GCA_031267335.1 Oscillospiraceae bacterium
CTTGGCGAAGCGCAGCGAGCCACCGTAAGCCGCTGTTTCTTTGGGAGTACCCGTTTCTTTTCTAAAGAAATGGGTACAAATAATAAGGCTTTAAAAAGAACTTAAGCTTACCTAAATGTAACAGACATAAAATTAGTTACTTTTTGGGAGTACCCGTTTCTAGAAATGGGTACAAAAAGTAAAGCATTAAATAAAAGCTTATTCCTGATCATGTACCAAAACATAAGCGCGATCCAAATAAAGAGTATAAAATGCAATCGGTAGAGGAAGAAAACCTTTAAATAGATAGAGCCTGTCTAATATCTCTAAAGCAGCGCATATTTAACTAAAATTTTTAAATTCTGTATTGCTCGTCAGTTAAATACGTCAGTATTTGCCTTCCTCGCGCTTCAAACTTTAAAAATTTTATCATAAACGCACTGCTAAGAAATATTAAACAGGCTCTTATACCACATTGGCATCAGGGATCCTTAATTATTCGAATTTTCAGCCATTTTTTTGATATAATTTATTATCTTGAAACATAATTTTGTCACCTTAGATAACATTTTTTAATTATTATACAATATTCTGTTAAATTTCTGTGCAACCAAATCACTATTTCTAGTTTTATTGTTAAATATTTGACTTTTTTATGGAATAAGTTATATAATTTTTTTCAGTAAAAACAATAATATGTATATAATTTATAAATTTAATTTAACGAATGAGGTGTGAAATTTGAGCAAAAACAAGAAAAAATTTTTCTATGTTAATCGTGAACTCAGTTGGATGGATTTTAATTTTAGAGTTTTAGAAGAATCTACAGATAAACGGCATCCAATGATGGAACGTGTGAAGTTTCTTGGAATCACAGCATCGAATTTAGATGAATTTTTTATGGTTCGAGTAGCTAATATAATTTCAAAAATGGAAAAAAAGCCAAATAAAAAAGATGCATCTAGGCTAAAACCTGGAAAACTTTTCAAAATTTTAACTGAAAAAATCCATATGTTTTCCAAAAATCAGCAAGATTGTTGGAAAAAATTATTAGTGCCAGAATTAGAAAAAGAAAAAATTAAATTTCTAAATTGGAATCAATTAGATGCAAAACAAAAAGCTTTTTTAGAAAATTATTTTAAAAAAACTATTTTACCAATATTAACCCCGATGGCAATAGATCCAGGGCGACCATTTCCGTTTATTACTGGACGAAGTTTAAATATCGCTATTGAGCTAAAAAGTTTCAAAGGTGAAAAGATTTTTGGAATAGTAAATGTTCCTTCGGCGATACCTAGGTATATAGAAATTCCGTGTAAATCAGAAAGGTGTTTTGTTTTATTAGAAAAAATCATGAAAAATCAAATTTCGAATCTTTTTGAATTATATGATATTAAATCAACATGTTTGTTTCGAGTTACACGTAATTCAGATTTTGAAATTAACGAAGAAGCCGAAAGCATTCTTACAGAAGTGCAAAAATCAATAAAAAAACGCAGACGCGGCGATGTAGTTCGGCTAGAAATTGAAAAGAAAAATAGCAATTCAAGAATTAAAAAATTTTTAACAAAAATGTTTAAAGTTGAAAAAGACGATATTTATAAAATAAAAGGAATAATTGATTTAACCGTTTTGTTAAAGTTTGTGCATGAAAATTGGGATCCCAAAATTAAATTTATTCCTCAAATTGCAACAAATGCGCCAGCAGCGTTTTGCGATTGCAAAAATGTTTTCGAAGCAATTAATGAAAAAGATCATTTGGTTGTGCATCCGTTCGAAAGTTTCGATGCAGTTATAAATTTCGTTCAACAAGCCGCAAACGATCCTGATGTTTTAGCAATAAAGCAAACTCTTTATCGTGTGAGCGGAAATTCGCCTATAATTACAGCACTTATGAGAGCGGCGGAAAACGGTAAACAAGTTACTGCATTTGTTGAACTTAAAGCAAGATTTGATGAAGAAAATAATATTTTGTGGGCACAAAAATTGGAAAAAAGTGGTTGTCATGTTGTATACGGAATTCCTGGTTTAAAAACTCATTGTAAAGTAATTTTGGTCGTCAGGCGTGAACAAGATTCAATTAAAAGATATTTGCATTTTGGAACCGGAAATTATAATGATACAACTGCAAAATTTTACACAGACGTTGGATTTTTTACCTGCAAAAACGAATTTGGAATAGATGCCTCCGCGTTATTTAATTCGCTGACTGGATATTCTTGGAATTCTGAATATCAAAAACTAATAGTTTCCCCTTTTGAGACACGTAATTTTTTCGAAAAAATGATAGATAAAGAAATCGAAAATACAAAAGCTGGTTTATCGAGTAAAATAATTATTAAAGTTAATGCAATTGTAGACAAAAAAATAATTAATAAATTATATGAAGCTTCTAATGCTGGTGTTGAAATAAAAATGATAGTCAGAGGAATATGCTGTTTAGTCCCTAGGGTAAAAAATATGAGCAAAAATATTCAAGTTATTAGCATTGTCGGCAGATTGCTTGAACATAGTCGTATATTTTATTTTGAAAATAATGGTTCTCCGCTTGTGTTTATGGGAAGCACGGATTTAATGCCAAGAAATTTAGATAGACGAATTGAAGTAATTTTTCCTATTGAAGACGAAGAATTGAAAAAAAGAAGTATTGAAATGCTTAGTATATTGCTCCACGATACGGTTAATGCCAGAATCCAAAACAAAAAAGCCGAATATAAACGTATTCCCAATGAAGGCAAAGAAATAATCGATAGTCAAATGGAATTCTTTAAAATTGCAAGAAATTTAGTTTCAGAAAAAAGTTAGAATTTGAATTTTTTCAAATACTAGATGGAAAAAATAATAGATGCTGAAAAAAATTTCAAAATTAAACAAAGAAATTTTAATTTTAAAAAATCAAAATGATAAATTGTTAGAAGAACATATTGATGAAATGGCTAGAAAAAAAATTGAAAAAAATCAATGGAAATTAATTCAGAATTATTTAAAATTAACTAAAAACTAAATTCAACAATACTTGAATTACGAAAAGAAAAAAATTTGCTAGGGCCTGTTTCCACTATTAGAAATGACAAAATTTCGAGTAATTTTTGGTTTGGATAAGGAAAATTTTTTTACAATACTAAACGTATTGTAAAAAAATTTAACGTAATACAAATCGAAAAATACCGAAATATGGTCGTTAAACAGTAGTTGAAACAGACCCTATAATTAAATATTAAGTAAAAAATAAAGAATACTGTTAATCAGACCTCCACGAAAATCAATTTTCGATGAGGCCTAATAGTTAATAATAATTTTTATAGTCGCAATTATATCATAAGAATATTGTTAAAAACAAATTGTTAATATTTGCCATTAACAAATTCTTAATTTTATAAAAAATCTATTCAATCGACACAGTGAAATAATAAACTTCTCCGCCGCCGTTTATAAGGCTTACTTCGATATCCGGGAATTCTTTAACAATAGTTGATTTTAATTCCATTGCTTTATCACTTGTTATTTTGTCGCCATATATTAATGTAATGAATGATGCGAATTTTGACATGCTTTTTATTAAATTCATTGCAGCAATCATTGGGTCGGTTTCTAAAAATACAAGTTTTCCGTTGTTAAGAGCAAGAATATCGCCTTTTTTTATTTTAAATCCATTAAATTCAGCATCTCTTGAAGCAAAAGTCACTTGGCCAGTGTCTACTTTTTTTAAAGCCAAACTCATAGCTAAAGTATTTTCTTTTACTGATGAATTTGGGTCAAAAGCCAGTAAAGCGGTCAAACCTTGTGGTATTGTCCGTGATTTTATTACTAATAAATTTTTATCATTTATTAATTCGGAAGCTTGTTGTGCGGCCATTATTATATTTTTATTATTTGGTAAAACATAAATTACATCAGCTAGAACAGTTTTTGCGGCGATGGCAATTTCTTCTGCGCTTGGATTCATAGTTTGCCCACCATAAATAATTGCATCGCATCCTAATTGTTTAAAAGCTTCGGCAAGCCCTTGGCCATCGGCAATTGCAACAATACCAAATTTTTTAATTGGCTTAACTACTTTTATTATTTTTTTAGAATTTTCGATTTTCTTACTTTGATTTTCAGCTCTGTTTAATTCGAGTTTTTCGTTCCGTTGTTCTTCCATATTTGTAATTTTTATCGCTATAAGATGCCCGATTTTTAAACCTTTGTTAAGCGCTTGGTCGGGTAAATTAGTATGGACATGAACTTTTACAATTTCTTGATCTTCGACCACAACTATAGAATCTCCAATTTTATCAAGAAATTTTTGAAATTTTTTTAAATTAAAATTACTAATTACAGATTTTAAAACAATAAATTCAGTACAATAAGTAAAATTTATATTTTCATCAAAAACTTTAATTTTTTCTTCGAAATCACGATCTTCTTCAGAATTTTCGATATTTAATAATTTAAGTTCAGGATCAATAATTACCTTATTTTTAAAAACAGATAACATTCCTTCAAAAATTAAACATAATCCTTTTCCGCCAGAATCAACAACGCCGGCTCTTTTTAAAACAGGTAATAAATCAGGAGTCTGTGCTAAAGTTTCGCGAGCACCAATGCACGCAAGTTCCCAAACGGAAATTTTATAATCTTTCGATTCTTCGATATTAAAATTTTTGTTAAAGTGTTCTTTAACGTCTTTTATTTTTTTAGAAATTGAATCTTTAACTTCATCAACAATATTTGTTTTTTCATCTAAAACTTCAAGATTTTTTGAATAATTTTGGCTGCCTTTTTCGTATGCTACTCGTGCGACAGTCAGCATAGTTCCTTCAGTAGGCTTCGCGACGGCACTGTAAGCATTTTTTACCCCTAAACCTAATGCTTCTATCATATCTTCTTCGGTTGCCGATTCAAAACCATTTAAGTATTGAGCAAAACCTTTTAATATTAAAGATAAAATAACACCAGAATTTCCACGGGCGGAACGCAAAGCAGCAGATGCAGCAATCCTCGCAATTTCTCCGATATTTTTTTCCAAACAATCAAGATTTTTAATTTTTTCAACTGCGCCTGATATCGTCATCGACATATTAGTTCCAGTATCGCCATCCGGAACAGGGAAAATATTCAAATCATTTATATGAATACGATTTTTAAATATATTGTTAGCGCCCGATAACAACGCATCTTTAAATTCTAATGAGCTAATCAATGAAATTTCCTTTATTTTCAATAAATTTATTTGTTGATATACAACAAGCTTTCTAAATTAAATTTTATAAAACAAAAAAATCATATATGCATTAAATATTTACTTAAACATAAAAATTTAAAACATTATTTTTTTAAAAAAATAACTCTAATTAATGCCACGAATTAAGTCTGCAAGTGTATCCAGTACTAAAGTGCTCACTCCACCGCTCGCAGATTCTATTTTTTCTTTTTCCGACTTTTTAGCATCTTCATAGTCGATTACTTCAAAATTTCTAACTGCACAAAAAATTTTGTTAGATTCTGAAAAAGTCGTTTCAATACCAAAAGAAATTAAAAATTTAGAAACTTCTTTAGGACTAATACAATTTACTAATTTTTTTATAAAATCAGGCGACGATTGCGCTAATTTTATAAATTTTTCTTCATCCATTTTAAACACCTTATTAATTTAATTAGTTAAACGAAAAAATTCGAAAATGACCCCTTAATAAATATATTATAAAAAAACACGTTTCAATATGATATAAAATAATCAAGAGATCAATAATAAAATATAAATAATGTAGGAGGTATATATCTTAAATGGTTTAAATACGCATTTAAAAATACCACCACAAATTCATTATAATATATATAATTTAAAATTTATACAATATAAGACTTATTCGCACGGAAATTTCACGGAATATTAAAAGAATTTAACAATCGAATCAAATTAGAATCATTTATATTGTCAAAATTGTGCTTGAGGCTTATTGAAGACAGGTTCAAAAATGCTCAAAATCACTAAATGCATTTCGTAAGCTTTCTTTATGTTTACACAAACATCACGTAAAGCAAACTAAGAATAAGAAAAACATTTTCGTTAGTATGTTCTCTTGCTTAATAAATGATTCTAATTTGATTCGATTGTTAAATTCTTTTAATATTCCGTGAAATTTACGTGTATTTGTCTTTCACGTGCTTTAAATTTTTAAAATTCTATCATAAAATTATATTAGTTAGAAAATTAGATAGGTTATTAGGTTTAAAATATAAATTATGAAAAATAAAATTAGCGATTTAAATATCCAAAATTTAAATTCTAAAAAGAGAATTTTTAGCGCTATCCAACCAAGCGGTAGTGTTACTCTTGGCAATTATTTAGGTTCTCTAAAAAATTGGCAAGAAATGCAAGAAAATTACGATTGTATTTTTGCAATTGCTGATTTACATACTCTTACAATTCGGCAAGATCCTAAATTATTTAATGAAAATATCTTAAAAACTTATACACTTTTTATGGCTTGCGGAATTAATCCTGAAAAAAGCTTATTTTTTATCCAAAGCCACGTTGCTGCGCATTCACAATTAGCATGGATACTAAATTGCTATGCTTTTGTGGGTGAGCTTTCCCGAATGACTCAATTTAAAGATAAATCTAAAAAATATTCAGAAAATATAAATGCAGGGTTATTTACTTATCCATGCCTTATGGCAGCTGATATTTTGCTTTACGATACAAATTTTGTTCCAATAGGGAAAGACCAAAAACAGCATGTAGAAATGACTCGCGATATTGCCCAGAGATTTAATAATCTATATGGTAAAACTTTTGTTTTGCCTGAATCGATTATTCCTGAAATTGGTTCGAAAATTATGTCACTTAAAAATCCAGATAAAAAAATGTCAAAATCTGATTTAAATCCCGAATCTTATATTGCAATTCTTGATGAACCTAAAATCATTATAAATAAAATACAACATGCGGTCACAGATTCGAATTCGGAAATAAAATATCATAAAGGTGAGCTTACCGGAATTAATAATTTAATAACCATTTATTCATGTTTAACGAATAAAACATTGTTTGAAATTGAAAAAGAATTCGAGGGTAAAGGGTACGGGCATTTTAAAAAAATTGTTTCGGAAATAATTATTTCAGAGCTTGAACCGATTCAAAAAAGGTTTAAAGATTTTAATAAAAATTATGATTTAATAAAAAGTTATTACAATAAAAATTCCGAAGCAGCGAGTTTAATTGCGCAAGAAGTGCTCGCTCGAGTTTATGAAAAAATAGGGCTGCTAGCGATCTAATTAATTTTATGTCTACCTCTTTTATGTCTGTTACATCTAGGTAAGCTTAAGTTCTTATTTAAAGCTTTACTCTTACCCATTTCTTTAAAAAAGAAACGGGTACTCCCAAAGAAACAGCGGCTTACGGTGGCTCGTTGCACTTCGCCAAGGCGCCGCAGACAAGTGTCGCTTTAATATAATAAGGATAACATCAAATAAAACTTAGATT
>JAIRZH010000021.1 GCA_031267335.1 Oscillospiraceae bacterium
TAAAAGCCGAAAAAGAAATTAATCAAGTTTCTTTAAAAACCGGTGAAAAAAATAAGACAAGTTTTTTAAAAGTTCTCGCAACAGGTTTGGCGATATTTTTAGCAATACCAATGACACAAAATCTCTATGCTGTGAATCCAGAGACAGGCAAAACGCCAAAAATAACCGATAATTCGGCTAATTTGGTGGAAAGTGCAAAAACAACCAATAATTCGATGAAAATTACACATGATTCGAAACATAAAATTAAAAATTCTATTATAAAAAAAGATTTAACGGTGCCTTCTTTGTTTCTTGTTATTGCTTTTCTTGGATTAGGCGATATTTACCAATATTTTATTAAAAAAAATGAAACGGATATATCACAAACAGATTTTCATATTTGGAATTTTGATGACTTCAAAACAATTAATAAAAAACTCGAATCAACCATTAGACTTGTTGATATTAATAGTATTCCGAAAGCTTTAAAAGGTCCAAACCCTGGGTTATGTCAAACTAAGGAATTAGAAAATTTTAAACAATTAAATAATAATCAAATTTATTTTTTAAAAAGAATTTTAGAAGTTATATTTATCTTGTACGCAAATCTTTCAAAAGTGTTTTTAATTTTGAAAAATTATGATCAAGGTGTTAATATACTTTGTGCTAATTTATTAAAAGTTGTTGAAATTACAAAACAACTAAATAATAAATTGGGGACTTTACCAGGAATTGAAGATTGGGAAAAAAATGATTCGAAAGCTTTCAATTGGATGGAAAAAAACATTGATGTTGGTGTGTTAACGTTTTTTGATAAAGAAAAAAAATGTGAAATTTTAAATATATATATATACTTGGAAAATTTGCAGAAAAAGGCAAAATTTGCATTTTCAAAAGGCATTAATCTTAAATCAGCAAAAGATTTCTTTTTATTTAAATCAGTCTAGACCTAAAAATTCAATAATGAACTCGAATGATCTTTTTTTCAGTAAATTAAAGAACGAGCAAAATATAATAAATTCAAATAATTTTCAGATTTCTTCTTGGAACGTACTAAGAACCTGTCCCTAATAAGCACAAACATAAATTTTTGACAATTTTGGCATTTCACGCTTGTTTTTCTTAATTTGAAGCCAGTTAATCAGAATCGAATGCACTAAAATATTTAAAAATTGTCAAAAATTCATATCTTCAGTTTGTTAAAGATAAGCTCCCAATAAATACGTCAGTATTCGCCTTCCTCACGCTTTGAATTTTAAAAATTTTATCGTTAAATCTGTATTGCTTAGAAATATTAGACAGGCTTTAAGATTAAACAGGATTTAATGTGTTATATTGATAAAATTTTCTAAAATATAACTTTCGAGTGGTTTATCAACTTTTTTAATTTTTTTAGAATTTTCAATGCCTACATATCTATAATGCCAAGGCTCAGGTTTAACGCCTGTTATTTTTTCCCAACTAGATTTATATCGCTCTGAAAATCCGTATTTATGTGCATTATTTTCAAGCCATTTACAAGCAGGTTCTAAAGAAAAACTGCTTTCAACAGAATTAAAATCAAAAGCTAGGCCAAGTTCGTGTTCGCTTTGCCCCGGAGCGGCCACGACACATCTAGCTTTTTTTTCGGCTTCATCTCTAGTTTTAGCTCCATTTTCCAATTCATATTTTATTTGGTTTTCGAAAAGTTTTTTTTGATGTTCTTGAGTTCTATAAGCCGATACAACCCAGATATTTATTTTTTGTTGGCGTGCGTCTTCCAATAAATTTTCCAAACATTCGGCGGCAATAATATTAGTTTTTTTCCCATTAACGAGTTTAAGCTTTGGACTAAAATTTATAAGAGGATTAGCTTGATTAACTATTATAAGTTCTTCCGGAGCAGTCTTATTCCATTCGGAAAAATCTGTATTTGCAAATTCACAATCATTATTTAAATTTTCTGTTGTAGCAGCTTTAGTTTTAGGGATTTTTTCAGTTACAATATCGTTTTTTATATTTTCACCGATATTTTTTGTATCTTCGTTTTTTTTAGATTGTTCATTGTTATTAAGTTTAATATAAAAATAAAATAATCCTATTCCGAAGCATATCACAATCCCTGTTGCGATAATTAGCAACATAAAAGTTTTTCGAGCTTTTCTCATAGCGAGTCTCTTTTCTTGAATTTTATTTAAATCTTTAATTTTTAAATGTTTATATATCATAATATGACATTATTATACCAAACAAATTAAAATAACCTAAAATTTAAAAATTTATCTTTAATAAGACTTAGCAAAAACTTGTTTTCATCAAACCGAAAAGTTATATTTTATAGGTTTAATGGTTACTTTTCACCTTTTTTAAAAAATAAATGCTATAATATTAAACTACGAGCAACTACAACAAATAAATCTTTAAACAATTCGAAAAACTAGCGATTAAATTTAATTGTCAGTTCTTCTACTTCTAATTGTTTGAAGATTTGTTTATTGTAGTTACTCATGGTTTGATATTATAGCATTTATTTTTTAAAGAAAGGCAAATAATAACAAAAATTCTTTAAATGTTCTAGAAATTATTAGGACGCGTTAATGAAAGTTAAGTTTTTTTCGGAATGGTAAGTAGCAATTTTAAAATTACGAATTTTAAGTAATTTTTGGAAGAATACTATATTACATAGAATTCCTGCTATTTGAAATGATCAAATTTCGGGTATTTTTTGGATTAGATATAAAAATTTAACGCAATATAAATTAAAAAGTATAACTGTTAAACGGTAGTAAAAATAGGGCCCAAGTGTTTCTATTTTTGTTTTTGAGGTGATTTTTGTCAATACAAAATTTAAATGCATTACTTCTGGATTTTTAGCCGGAGTTTTAAATTCTTTGTTCGGTGCCGGCGGTGGAATAGTTATTGCTCAAATCTTTATTTTTTTGGGGTTGACTCGGCGTGAAGCACACGCTTGCGCGATATGCACGATTTTGCCAATTTGCATTTTAAGTACATTTTTATATCTTCGTAATAATTTTGTAAATATTTTTGATGTTAATTATTTATCGATATATGGTGTAATCGGTGCAATTTTTGGCTGTACAATACTAAAAAATATAAACACCAATATTTTGAGAAAAATTTTTGGTTTTTTTAGCATTTTTGTAGCATTGCGGTTAATCTTAAGATGAATTTATTAGATGTTTTTTTTGGAATAATTTCCGGCATAACAGCTTCAATGGGTCTTGGTGGTGGTGCTGTGCTTATTATGTATCTAACAGCATTTGCTGGAATAGAACAACAAAAATCACAGGGAATAAATCTAATTTTTTTTATTCCAGTTGCATTGGTCTCAATATGTTTTTACGCTTATAATAAACTTATAAATTGGAAGATTATAGCTCAAACCGCTCCAACCGGATTGCTTGGCGCAGTGTTTGGGTATTTTCTATTAAAACATTTAAATACTTTTATATTAAGCAAAATTTTTGGTTCTCTTATTTTGGTTTTAGGTATTTATTTAGTTTTTAAGAAAAATGCATCAAAAGAATAGATTTATTATAAGAACCTGCCTAATATTTCTAAGCAGCATAAATTCGATGATAAAATTTTTAAAATTTAAAAGCGTAGGAAGGCGAATGCTGACGTATTTAAATTATACAAAATTTAATTTTAACTAAATATACACTACTTAAGAGACATCAGACAGGCTTTGAACATAATTATTCTAAATCAAATAAAATATTATTTGTATTTATTAATTTTATTTGGAATAATTACAATATTCTTGAGTAATTGAAGTTTTGGCTCGTTGGTCAAGCGGTTAAGACATTGGCCTCTCACGTCAATAACGCGGGTTCGATTCCCGCACGAGTCACCAAGTATTATTTAAAGCCTGCTCCTACTACTGTTTAACGACTAATTTCGGTACTTTTCGATTTGTACTACGTTAAAAACCTGTCCTCAATAAGCACAAAATATAACTTTCTGACAATTTTCTAGCATTTTTTATTTATTTTCCTTGCTTGGCGTTAGCCAAGTGGCGTCAAGTGCGTAAAAAAATGCTAAAAAATTATCTAAAAATTTATATTTGGCTTAATGAAGACAGGTTCTAAATTTTTTTGCAATAAGTTAGTATTGTGAAAAAATTTTCCTTATTCAAACCAAAAATTACTCGAAATTTTGTCATTTCAAATAGTGGGAACAGGACCTAAACTCCGCTAGTGATATTTTTCTTTTTTTATCTTCGTCTTCATCATCTTTAAACACTACTTACAATCCTCCTTCTTTTTGTTTTTTGATCATTTCTTTTAGTTCTTTGGTAATGGGGGCAAACCCTAGTATTCGTTTTTCTCAATACTTTGAATTTTAAAAATTTTACTATAGAATTTATACTGTAAAAATATTAAGTATAAGTTTTTTGAAAAAATAAATAGGGGAAGCCTTTGGTAAACTTAAAAACTACGGTTTTTGATAAAAAAAGAAAATTTGTTGATTTTTCATTAAAGTTTATAATTTATCTTTCGGCAATTTTGTCGTGCTCTGTATTGATTTTAATTTTATTTTTTATCTTAGCGAAAGGATTGCCAGGCATAAATTTTAAATTTTTGGCTAGTGCTTATTCTGGAAACAGCACAAGAATTTCAGGGATTTTTCCTGTGATAGTAAATACAGTTTATGTTCTTGTACTAACGCTTTTGCTAGATATGATATTCGGTGTTAGCATGGCAATATATATGTTCGAATATGTCAAAAATGAATTATTTCTAAGAATAATAAGATTTTTTCTAGATGTAGTTTCAGGGTTGCCTTCGATAATTTTTGGGATATTCGGACATTATTTGTTTTGCATTAAATTCGGTATTGGAACCTCTATTTTATCAGGCTGTTTAACACTTGCGTTATATACTTTTCCAATTGTGGTTCGAACCACAGAAGAAGCTTTGAAATCAGTTCCTAAAACGCACATCGAAGCTGCAGTGGCATTGGGCGCAAAAAATATGACAATTATTTACGATATAAAATTGCGTTATGCAATACCTGGAATATTTACTTCTGCTACGCTTTGCATTAGCAAAATTTTAGGCGAATCTGCAGCCTTGATTTATACTATTGGAATGGCTTATAATATGCCTAAGGGTTTAGTCTCCCATTTGTTTTCTGGCGGTCGGACATTAACATTGCATCTTTATCAAATAGCAAAGCAAGCAAATTCTCCAGATTCCCTTTCTATAGTTTTCGCAACAGCAGCTGTAATATTAATTTTAGAATTAATTTTAATTTTATTTTTTGATTTGATTTCTTACTTAATAAAAAATAGATAATTTTTTATAAGTATTTTATGGATGGTATGAGTAAATTTATTTTTATTACTGGGGGCGTAGTTTCCGGATTAGGAAAAGGTATTACCGCAGCTTCGCTTGGAAGACTTTTAAAGTTAAGGGACTTAAAAGTCACACTGCAAAAACTTGATCCTTACATAAATATCGACCCAGGAACTATGAGTCCTTATCAGCATGGAGAAGTTTTTGTCACAGAAGACGGCGCCGAAACTGACTTAGATTTAGGTCATTATGAACGATTTGTAGATGAAAATCTTACTAAATTTTCCAATTTAACCGCTGGCATGGTTTACTGGAATGTTTTGCAAAAAGAACGTAATGGCGAATATCTAGGCAGCACTGTCCAGGTGATTCCGCATATCACTAATGAAATTAAAAATTTTGTTTATTCTCTTGCAAAAACTTCAAATGTTGATGTAATTATAACTGAAATCGGCGGTACTATAGGTGATATTGAAATTCAACCATTTATTGAGGCAATTAGACAAATTTCATTGGAAGTTGGAACTCGAAATTGCGTTTTTATTCATGTTACATTAATACCTTATATTTTATGTTCTAATGAATATAAATCAAAGCCTACGCAGCATTCTGTTAAAGAATTGCGTTCATTAGGCATTAATCCGAATTTAATAGTAGTTCGCTGTGACCAAAATCTTCCAAAAGAAATAAAAGATAAAATTGCTTTATTTTGTAGCGTTGAACCAGATTGTGTTATAGAAAATATTACTACATCATCGCTTTATTCTGCGCCTTTAATGCTTGAAAAAAGTAATTTTTCTGAAATAGTTACCAAAAAATTAAATTTAAAATGTAAACCTTTGGATTTATCTAGCTGGGAAAATGTTACAAAAAACTTAAAAAACAAGATAAAATTGTAAATATCGCCATTGTAGGTAAGTATGTTGATTTTAAAGACGCTTATCTTTCAATTACTGAAGCATTGCATCACGCAGGAATTGAACTTGGCGCTAAAATTGAAATTAAATGGCTAGATTCTGAAATTTTATCTGATTTTTATATTGCAGAAAGAATGTTTTCTGATTGTAATGGAATACTCATTCCTGGTGGTTTTGGTCCAAGAGGAATTGAAGGTAAAATAAATGCCGCTAGATTCGCTAGAGAAAGAAATATTCCTTATTTAGGAATTTGTTTAGGAATGCAAATTGCTGCGATTGAATTTGCGCGTAATGTGATAAAGTTTAGCGATGCTAATTCGAGCGAATTCTGTCCCAAAAGTAAAAATCTTGTTATAGATCTTATGAAAAATCAATGTGGAGTTTTGCAAAAAGGCGGCACTATGCGGCTGGGTGCTTATCCGTGCAAAATTAAAAATAATTCATTGTTACATGCAATTTATAATAAAAACGAAATCTTTGAAAGACATAGACACAGATATGAATTCAACAATAATTTTAGATCTAAATTTATAGAAAACGGAATGATAATTTCAGGTACTTCACCTGATGATTTATTGGTTGAAGCTATTGAGCTAAAAAATAATATTTTTTTCATAGGAGTACAATTTCATCCAGAATTTAAAAGCCGGCCGAATAAGCCACATCCATTGTTTTTAAGCTTTGTCAAAAATTCATTACAAAATCAATGCTAGAGCCTATTACCACTATTTGAAATGACAAAATTTCGAGTAATTTTTGGTTTGGATAAAGAAATTTTTTTCATAATACTAACGTATTGTAAAAAAAATTAACGTAGTACAAATCAAAAAGTACCGAAATATGGGTCGTTAAACAGTAGTGGGAGCAGGTCCTAGGCAGGCTCTAAGAGGTCTACTTACGAATGGTGCCGTTTATCTAAATTTTTTTTGGGATTTCTTCGTATTCTTTGATTTCGAATAAATATTTAAGACTTCCGCCATCTCGAGTTCTAAATTTTAAGTTTTTTGATACATCTTCTATATCTGAACTAAATTGATATAATAAAATTTTGTTGGATTCTAAAATGTTTTTTAAATTTTGAATTTTTTTCTCTACCCAATTTTTCATTCTAGTATCTTCAATTTGCAATTTATTAACAATTTGTTGCTGACTTTCGTTGTTTGATGCATTTTGGTTTTTTTCCGTAAACTGTAATTTTTCATTTATTGGATTTGAATCTTTTATTTCTTCAAAAATTTTAACTGTTTTATAAATTCTTTCACTTGGTTTAGATATTCCAATGGCTAAATTTTTTCCATATATTTTTCCAAATTTAAATGCTTTCGAAATTTCCGACTTCAATTGTTCGAGTTTAAATTTTGTCGAATTGTTCATAGCTTGAATTGGATTAATTACTGTTTCTGTATTAAAACTATTAGGATTTCCAGTGCTTTTATTAAGACTAGTTTCTGTAGTTAGGATTTGCGTCGAAGAATTAATTTGCGTATTTAAAACCCGCGGCGCAGAATCGGCTTGTGCGGCTGAGTTTGGCATCGTTCTATTGAGTTCCGAAAGATAATTATCGGCAAAATCATAAACAAGAAATAATTTTGGTCGATATAAATTTTTAAAATTATTTTTTAATTTTTCTATCTCTGCATTTTTTTTCTCTTTGGCTTCTAACCTGGCTTTTTTATTGGTTGCAATTTCAGATATATATTCTTTCGGGATTGATTCCTGTGTTGTTTTAAGTGAATTTGAATTAAATTGTCGTGTGCTTTGTTGCTTTCTATTTTCTTCTGCTTTTTCCCTTGACCTTTGTAAATTCGATTTTACGACCTTAATTTCAATCTTTTCATTATGATTTTTTTCAATAATTTTTTCAAAATATATTTCTGAACGAAATTCGTTTAAATCTTTGTTATTTCTTTTTGCTATTTCTTTGTTATTATCTAAATCTTCAAAATCAGAATTAAAATTATCGATAACACTACCAAAATAAATATCATTTGTAACATTTGTTATATCTTCAGTGGGCATTTTAAAGCGATTAGAAATTTTTTTAAATTCTTTAAGATTATTTAATAATTCTACTTGGAATTTTTCAACAAGATTCTTTAAATCTTTAACTATTTCGGGCATGTCTTCGATGAATTCATCGATTTTATCTATGTTAATGCCAATTTTATAATCAAGTTCTGAAAAATTAAAATTAACAAAACTAGAATCTTTTTTACATTCCGATAATTCTATTAAAATATTTTTTTGGATTTTTAAAATTTTTTCTTTTTCGACATTTAGCAGTAGATCTTTGCTATTTTTAATGTCTTCAAAATATTCATAAATTAAAATTAATTTTGCTCGATTATTTTTATAGTCTTGTTTTAATCTTTCTGTTTTTTCAATTTTAGTTTCTGTGATTTCTGGTTTTTGTTCGGTTTCGTTACTGATATCATCATCTTTTTCTATTGGTTGGCCTCTGTTGGCGATTTGTTCTTCTGTTTCTTTGAGCTGTGTGTTAGCAGTTTTCATTAATTTAGCCAAAAATGTTCGAGTTTGCTGATAAGCATTAGAATTTAGTGTATTTTTAAAACGATTTATAAAAAAATTAACTGAAGTTATTTTGTCCTCAAGCTTTTCGGAAAATCCTTGTTTTGGCTCTGGAATTTTATTTTCATTTTCGTTATAACCACTTGTGCTTTCGTCATTTTCGTTTTCATCTTTATTTCTGACTGATTCAAATGCTGTAAATAATTTGTTCTTAGTAGCAATTGCTTTTTGAACTAATTTATCTTTAGTAATTATTGCTTTTTGGGTTAATTTATTTGCTACTCTTTTAAAAACATTTTCTTCGTCATCTTCTGCTAGGTCATTTTGATCGATATCTGAATTATCTGTATCATTCGTTTCTGATTCGTCTTCTAAGGGCAAATTTTTAGTATTTTGTTTAAGATCATTGCCGATTGCATAGTATTGATCATATATTTGTTCTGTAACATATATTATTCTGTTTAGATACATTTCCATGGAATCTTCATGATAATATAAACAATTTTTCAGGCGTGATTTTTGTATTTCTTTTATTCTATCTTGTATACCATCTTCATCGTATTCTTCTCTATCCGATGCTTCATCGTCCTCTTCTTTCGATTCATCGCTGAATTCCGAGCATAATTCTCTAATTTTATTTATTTTTTCAAAATCATCAGCTTGTATGTCACTTTCTTCTTCGTTTTTGATTTTATTATAAATTGTTGCCATATTGCGAAAATTTATTTCAAAAACTGGAAAAAAACTTAAGATTTCTTTAATATTACTTTGAAATTTTTCTTCAACAGTGTCTTTTTGCAAATTGCCTAGAATTCCTGAATCTTTTTTTAATTTATTAGAAACTTCCATTAAGCTATTTATGACATTTCTATTAACTAAATTTGGTGTTTCATTATCTAAACCGGATTTTTTAGCAAATTTTTGCCAAACTCCTTCTTCTTCACCATTTTCTCTTTCTTCGTCAAGTGTCGCCAATCTAAAATTTCTAGATTTTGCTTCTTCCTTCATACGTTCTCTATATTCTGTTTCGTTTTCACTTTCTTCTTCTTCATAATCTTCTTTCGGCTCTTTTTTATTTTCAATTTTTGTTTCAAGATCTATGTTTTTTGATTTAATGAAATTTTCCATTGATTCTTTTTCGCCAATAGCAGTATCTCGGAAATACGTTAAATATTCTTTAGTGTCATTATCATCTATGTTAAGATTTTTTAATACGCTATCGCTGCCTCTTTCCATTCCTATTTGTCGGCCGAGGTGTTCGAAAAAAATTTTTCTTTTAGATACAACTTTTTGAATTCTTAATGTTTTTTGTTCAGGCACGCTATCTTCATATATTTTATCAATTTTCCAAGCGTAATAATCACTGCCTGCCTTTCTGATTTCTTTTTTTAAAGACGCTTTTTCTTTTTCATAATATTTTTTTTCTTTATTTAAATCGGTTGTAATTCGTTGGTTAACTGCAGTAAAATCTTCAAACGCTGAACTTAAGGTATTTAAATTATCTGGAGAATGTATAGATTCGTTATCTGTTTTTAATTTGTATTTATCTTTATAACCTGCCATATTTATCACCTTTTTTTGCTTTAAAATTGAATATTCCTGAGTTTTTGCTTAATTTATTTCAAATTTTTATAATCTATTAGCTTTTAAGAAATACGGAAACGCAAGTTCGCCAACTGATTTAAATGTTAATGATTCTGCAAATTGATAACCCTCAACCTGAAGCCAAGAAGTTCCAAGTGTACTTTCGTTTGGTTCACGTTCGATTCCTTTTGATGTTTCTCCGAGCGATTGTTTTCTGATTGTAACATCTACAACGGCTTTAAGCGGCTCGCCTTTAGAAGAAAAACACTTATAATTGCAAGTTACATTTACAATAGGACCAAAAAAATTCATGTTGCCCCATTTAAAAAGTGCAAAATAGCTTTGTGTATTGGAGTATTGAAATAATTTTTCAATAATTACGATATTTTCATCAGCAAGTGAAAAACTTTCCGGAGACATTCCGTGCATAGTTCTTGCGTCATGTTCGTCGTAGATATCAAATATTAAATTTAACACAAGACTATCGTCAGGCTTTTGCGCTCCACCGCCTTTTAATTCATATCGTTGTCCTTCTACTACGGGTGGCAAAGGCAAATCCATGGATTTCTTCACAGCACGGTGGCGTTCAAATTCACTAGGATTTATTTGAACTGGCAAAGCTTCAACTGCTTGATAACTATATGATTCTTGGGAAATTGAAAATTCACCCGCGGGTAATACCCTAAAAATAAATATTACAGCCTTTGTTACAACCGAAAAATCGTTTAAAACACTTGTACGATATTTAGTTGTTAGTGAAGTGCCAAAACCAATCATTATTAACCTCTCAAGAAAAAAATAAAACTTTTTTTAAACCGTCAGATTTCATAAAAATCGACGCCGGCTATATTGTTGATACTCCAAGAAACTTTGAATAAAAACAAAAGTGTTCCAGAAAGTTCTGAAATAAGTCTAAATGCATAAATTTTCGCTAAGTTTTGTAGTATATAATGTTTTAAAATAATAAATTTTTAAGCATATTAAAACTTAAATATTTGATTTTTTTATAAAATAATTTAAAATATCGGTTTATAAAATATTTTATTAATTAGAAAATTTAGAATAACTTTATTTTACTTCATATTCAGCAAAATATAACAAATGAAATATTAAATTAGTGTGAATTTTTAGTATGATTAATTACTATCAAACATTTGATAATAAATTTCAAAAATGTGATACTTGTCCTGTGGATTCTTGGATTAATTGTATTGCGCCTACAGAAAAAGAAATTAAGTTTTTATCTAGTAAATTTAATATTGAGCAAAATTTTTTAAAAAGCGCATTAGATGAACAAGAATCATCTAGAATCGATACAGATAATGAAATAACTTTAATAGTCATCGATTGCCCAGTAGTAGATAAATCTGAAAAAAATTTAATATATTACACTATGCCATTAAGTATATTTTTAACTAAAGAAAACGTAATAACTGTTTCAGTTAAAAATATAGAAATTTTAAATGCGCTCATATCCGGAAAAGTTCCAAATGCCCAAACAAAAGATAGAACTAGATTTATTTTAAATGTAATTTTATATGCAACTGGAAAATATCTTAGTTATTTGAACCAAATTATTAAAACCAGTGACCGCATCGAACGTTCGCTGAGCAAATCTATGAAAAATAAGAATTTAATTCAGCTTTTAAAAATCGAAAAATCACTTGTTTATTTTTCTTCTTCTTTAAAGACCTCAAAAGTTACTGTTGAAAAGTTATTTCGCGGAAAGTTCCTCACACTGCACGAAGATGATCGTGAGTTGCTCGATGACGTATTAATTGAAATTAAACAAGCGATAGAAATGAGCGACACTTATTTAAACATTACTACTGGAATTATGGAAGCCTTTGCTTCAATAATTTCTAATAATTTAAATATTGTAATGAAAATTTTAGCGTCATTAACGCTTATAATTTCTATCCCAACAGTAATTTCAGGTATTTACGGAATGAACACACCGAACTTCCCCATGATGGATCACTGGTGGTTTCCAGTTTCTTTATCGTTTATTCTAATGTGTTTAGCTTATATAATGTTAAAAAAAAAAGATATGATCTAAAACAGATAAGCAAAGATTTTTTTAAGATCAGCTCAAAGACGTTCAATTAAGATTATAGTCAGGAAAATAATGAGGAATAGAAATTAACGTTAAATTTTTTTACCGTGCTTGATTAAAAATTTGCGAAAATTACTTTTTATAAAAATAAACGTTACTCTTACATCATGATTGTCGTATTACGTAATATTTATCGCAGTTTTTTTAAAAAAAAAATTTATAACCTGTGTTAGAGGGCCTGTTCCCACTATTTGAAATGACAAAATTTCGAGTAATTTTTGGTTTGAATAAAGAAAATTTTTTCACAATACTAACGTATTGTAAAAAAATTTAACGTAGTACAAATCAAAAA
>JAIRZH010000022.1 GCA_031267335.1 Oscillospiraceae bacterium
AGAAAAATTTTGTAATACTACAAAAATTTAAATTTTGATATTTTTTATGTTAGTATTTAAATCATGACTTCAGAAGAAATTTCAAAAATTTTGTTAGAAATAAAATCAATTTTTTTAAGACCTGATAAGCCTTTTATTTGGGCAAGCGGGATAAAATCACCTATTTATTGCGATAATCGATTAATTCTTTCTTATCCAGAAATACGCAGTAAAATTGAGGCTGCCTTCGCTGAATTAATTAATAAGAATTTCCCTGAATGCGAAGTAGTCGCAGGGACTAGTACGGCAGGTATTCCACATGCAGCATATGTTTCAGAAATTTTAAATTTACCAATGATATATGTACGTAATACCGAAAAATTTCACGGTAGAAAAAATATTATTGAAGGCAAAATAGAACCTGGCCAAAATGTGGTAGTTATTGAAGATTTAATTTCAACCGGTGGTTCTTCAATTAAAGTTGCCAAAATTTTAAAAAAAGCTAATATGGAAGTTTTAGGTGTTGTTTCTATATTTAACTATAATATGAAAAATAGCATTCAGAATTTTAAGACTAATGAAATAAAATTTGTATCGCTTACAACATTAGATATTCTTTTAAAAGTTGCGATTGAACAAAATTTTATTAATGATCTTGGTTTTAGGAAACTTAAAATCTTTCAAGATAACCCTGAAAATTCTAAATGGATTGAAATTACTTAAAATTGTTTAATAAGAACCTTGAAGTTTGATATTTTTATTAATTGAATCGTATAATGCTATTGGTTATTTCTTTAATATTTGGGAGTATAAAGTGAATTATATAGAAAGAATTATTGAAAAAGTTTTACAAGAAAATCCTGGTGAACAAGAATTTCATCAGGCAGTTATAGAAACTTTAACGCCTGCGAAAACATTTATAGAATCTAATAAAATTTATGAAAATTTAGCAATACTAGAACGTTTAATAGAGCCAGATAGGCAAATTAAATTCAGGGTGGTTTGGAGCGACAATAAAGGCATTATCAGAACAAATCGCGGATGGAGAATTCAATTTAATAATGCATTAGGGCCATACAAAGGTGGGCTCCGATTTCATCCTTCGGTAAATACTGGTGTGATAAAATTTTTGGGTTTTGAACAAATTTTTAAAAATGCTTTAACTGGTCTTCCAATTGGTGGTGCTAAAGGTGGAAGTGATTTTGATCCAAAAGATAAATCAGATTTTGAAATTATGTCTTTTTGCCAAAGTTTTATGACTGAACTTTCCAGGCATATAGGCCCTGAAACTGATGTTCCTGCAGGCGATATTGGTGTCGGCGGGCGCGAAATCGGGTTTCTTTTTGGGCAATACAAGCGTTTAAAAAATGTTCACGAAGGAGTTTTGACTGGTAAAAGCGTTGATTTTGATGGTTTGCCAGGACGTAAAGAAGCAACTGGGTATGGCCTTGTTTATTTTGCTGAAGAAATGCTCGCAGCTATAAAAAACTCTTTTGAAAATAAAAAAGTAGCGATTTCAGGTGCCGGCAATGTGGCGATATATGCAGCTGAAAAGGCTGTTCAGTATGGTGCAAAAGTAGTTACAATGTCAGATTCAAACGGTTGGATATACGACGAACGAGGAATAAACATTGATTTTGTTAAAGAAATCAAAGAATTAAAACGCGAGAGAATTTTTGAATATATTAATTTTGAACCCAATGCGAAATATTTTAATTCTAGGTTTGATTGGAATATTGCATGTGATATCGCGCTTCCATGCGCTACACAAAACGAAATTTTGGTTAGCGATGCAAAAAACCTCATTAAAAACGGCATAATAGCTCTTGCTGAAGGCGCAAACATGCCAACTGATTTCGAAGCAATTAAATTAATAAAAGAAAATGGAATTGAATTTGGTCCTGCTAAAGCCGCAAATGCCGGCGGAGTATCTTCGTCTGCACTTGAAATGAGTCAAAACAGCATGAAAACTTGTTGGAGTTTTGATGAATCAAACAATAGACTTCATAATATTATGAAAAAGATTTTTAATGATATTTCTGATACGTCGCTTGAGTTTGGTGAGCCAAAGAATTATCTTCTTGGTGCTAATATATGCGCTTTTAAGCGTGTAGCGAAAGCGATGATTGCGCAAGGGGTCTATTAATTAGTAATATGCGAATAATTTTTGTCGCCGGAGGAACTTCCGGGCATATTAATCCTGCAATAAATGTAGCAAACTATCTTAAAAAAAATGAACCTGATTCAGAAATTTTATATGTAGGCGCTAAAAATGGAATAGAAGAAAAAATGGCAAAAGATGCAGGTTTTAATTTTAAAAGCATTAAAATTTCAGGTTTTTCAAGAAAATTTAGTTTAAGTTCAATTAAAAAAAATATTATTACGATTTTTAGAATTTTTACTTCAGATATAGAATCAAAGAAAATTTTAAAAGAATTCAAACCTGATATTTGTTTTGGAACCGGTGGATATGTTTGCGGGCCATTGCTGAGGCAAGCGTCAAAATTGAAAATTCCATTTATTTTGCAAGAACAGAACTCATTTCCGGGTTTAACGACAAAAATTCTTGCTAAAAAAGCCAAAAAAATTTGTTTTGGAAATGTAGAAGCGAAGAAATATTTGCATAACATTAATTGTGTTTACACAGGCAATCCTATAAAACATAATATCCTCGAATTCGTTGGAACAAACTGCAAAGAATTAAATGCCGAAAATATTCAAATTAAGGCAAGAAAAATTCTTGGATTAGATACCAATTATACCATTATATTATCATTTGGCGGAAGTTTAGGCTCACCTGTGATCAACGATGTGATTTCTGAAATTATAAATACCGGTAAGTATTTTCATATACATAGTTATGGAAAAAATAATAAAAATTTTAAGTTAAAAAGACATAATTCGCATGTTCGTGCTTATGAGTATGTAGAAAATATGAATATTTGCATGGCAGCAGCAGATTTAATTATTTGTCGCGCCGGAGCAATGACTTTAAGTGAGCTTGCTATTTTTGGTAAGCCGGCTGTTTTAATACCTTCGCCAAATGTGGCGAAGAATCACCAATTTTATAATGCGATTAATTATGCTAAAAATTATACGGCTTCTGTGATTAAAGAAAGTGATTTAACTAGCGATTATTTATCTAAAGAAATAAAACGTTTAATACATGAAAAAAATTTAAAAGAAAATTTTTTAAAGAATTTAAATTTTAATATTGGATCATGTGAAAAAATCTATAAAATTATAAAAACCACATTAAATTTGTCTAAAAATTAAGAACTTGTTCCCACCGAACCAGAAATTACTTGAAATTTGGTCATTTCAGATATCAAAACAAGCGTTAAAGACGTCGTAAATTAAATGAAATTGTTATATTATAAATATTTAGCAATTTATAAGGCATAAAGATTTCGTTTATTTAACGATAAAAATTGCTAACAAGAAACTTAGAGTCTGTCTAATATTTCTAAGCAATATAGATTTAACAATAAAATTTTTAAAATTCAAAGCATGAGGAAGGCAAATACTGATGTATTTAACTGACGAGCAATACAGAATTTTAAAAATTTTAGTTAAATATGTGTTGCTAAAGAGATATCAGACAGGCTCTGAATCAAATAGTTTAATTACACCACCTATTTTTCACAGATTTAAATTTGATTTTAAAATATATCAGCTATATAGTTTTAAAAGTTTATTTATTAGTTATGGCTATATTGTTTGAAATTTAGATTACAAAAAGTGTGCACATAGCCTATGAATTTTTTTCAAGCATTAATTATATTCAACGAACAATAACTGTTTAAAAGATCTAGCTGTAGAAAGAGTTTTTTCAGGGGAAGTTCCGATTGTTAAGAAAAAGAATTAAAAGTTTTGGTATAACTAATACAAGATACTTAGAACCTGCTCTTATCAAATTAAAGTATAAATTTTTAGGTAATTTTTTAGCACGTTTTGGTGCTTTCGGCGCTGTTTGGTCGGCATCAAGTGATGAAAAAAACAAAAAGATGCCAAAAAAAATATCAAAAAATTGTATTTACAATTTTGGCAAGAACAAATTCTCAAACAAAACAAAAAACAAAAAAGTTTTTTTAGTTAATAAAGAAAAATATTAAAAAAGCTTTTTCAGTGTTTCTAGCTTTTCAAATACTGGTAACTTATAGTTTAGTTTCAGCAACAGCAAAAAATCACCATAAGAATGAAAATATACCATTGCAAAGCGTTAGTATGGCATCAGAAGGTGGCTCTGAAAAAATTACAGATGAAAAAATATTTCATAATAATTGTGATAAACATTCGGCGAATGATGATTCTAAAAACGTTAAAGACCAATCGAAAAAATTCAAAAATATTGCGAAATATTCTTGTTTAGGAATTTTGGCGTTTTTTACAATATATTTTGTAAACGAAAAAAATAAAAAAAACGAAAAACATTATCACGAACATGATATTCTTGAAAAATCTCAGCAATGGTTTGCAAATTTTAAAAAAAAAAACTTGAAATAACAGAAAAAGTAAAAAATAAACTTGCTACTAAAGAAGAACTACAATGTTTTATAAAGTGTTTTTGCGAAGCAACTGATTTAGTTGAACAGATTCTAGAAATTCTTTCGGAAGAATTTAATTTTAAAATAGATAATAATTCGAATTCAAATAGAATCAAAGTTAGAATCGGAAATGGGTCTTCTTTTGATTTCGATAATTTGAATCCATTAAATTCACTTTCAACAAGTCGCGATTGCAAAAACGAAGCAGTAGTGAAAGCATTAGACAGTTCGGCACAACTGTTTTCTTATTTTGCTATGTTTCTTGAAGCATTTAAAAACTTATTTAAAATTAGTTCTTTTAATTCTTCTGTATCGATATTTTTAGTAATAGGATTTAAAATTGAAAATGGTAAATTTGTGTCTACTGATTTTTTTGGATCACAAGGCGAATTTGATATAAAAACAAAAGAACATTGTGAAAATGTATTTAAATGCGTAAATTCTGCTACCTTGCGGTGTCTAAAAATTTTAACAAAAAAACTTTTTAAAGTGCAAACAAATGAGGATGGTTCAGCTCTTTTAAAGTAAATATTTTAACTTTTTCAAACAGGTATTAGAATCTGTCTAATATTTCCAAAATAGTGCATATTCAGTTAAAATTTTTATCATAAAACTGCACTGCTAGCGAAGTATTAGACAGGCTTTTAATTTCACAAGAAGTCTATTATAAAAATTAAAACGTTATATTTTAAATAATGTAACAAAACAAAGCTATTTTTTAAAAAAAAATTACAAATATTAGGTTTTGAATTTGAAATTATTCGATTTACACTGCGATACAATTTTTAGAGCTATAAAAGAAAATAAAGACATAAATAATGGTGATTTATGTGTAAATTTTGAAAAAATTAAAAAATTCGAAGAATATATTGGTTGTTTTGCGATTTGGATTCCAGATTCAATTCGAAAAGATGATGCTTTTAATTTATTTAATGAATTAATTGATAGACTTAATTTAGAAATAAATAAACATCTTAAATTTTGTAAAAATATAAAAATAATTATTAGCGTAGAAGGTGGCGCGGTTCTTGGTGGAGATTTATCGAAAATTAAAATTTTGAAATCTAAAGGAGTTAAAATTTTAACTCTTACTTGGAACGGCAAATGTGAAATTGGCGATGGCATTGGTGTTAAAAACTCCAAAGGACTGACGGATTTTGGTATTCAAGTTATTAAAGAACTCGAAAAAAATAATATTATTATCGATTTATCACATGCTAGTAAAAAGCTATTTTATGATGTTTGCGAACTAGCAACAAAGCCATTTATCGCTACACATTCAAATTCAAAAAGCGTATGTTTACATAAAAGAAATTTACTTGATGATCAATTTATGTTAATTAAACAAAAAAACGGAATAGTAGGAATAAATTTTTGTAATGATTTTTTAAGTAATTCCGGAAATGCTAACATCGAGGATGTTTTTGAGCACATTGAAAAATTTTTATCTTTTTCAGGAAAAGATAATATTTGCATAGGAAGCGATTTTGACGGTGCAGATACTTTAAAAGAAATTAGTAATGTTTCAGAAATTGGTAAATTATATGAATTCTTGTTGAAAAAAAATTATTCTGAAAATTTAGTTAATAAGATATTTTTCAATAATGCTAAAAGATTTTTTGATAATTTTTCATAAATTTTAAAAATAGTGCTTTTTAAAACGAATAACATTGACTTATTTTTAAAATAAATGTAAAAATTTAAGTTAGCTAGGGTTTCGTCGATTTATTTTTTAAATTTTACTTTTAAAAGATTTAGCCAAATTTTTTGTCAATAAATTTTCTAAAGATTTTTTAAATTTTATGATTAAAACAATAAAAAATTACTGTTATATTTTAAACTTAAAAAAATAAAAATTAAAATATTTGCTAGTTTTTACAAAAGAATTTAAAGCATTAACTAAATTATTAGGAGTCTTTTAGTGAAAAAAATTGTTGTTTCTGGCGGAAGAAAACTTTATGGTAATGTTAAAATTAGTGGTGCCAAAAATGCCGCGGTTGCTATTTTACCAGCTTCAATCCTTTCGGAAGAGAAAGTCGTAATTGAAAATATTCCAGATATTAGCGATATTTCTTTAATGTGCAAAATTCTTGAACAACTCGGCGCTGAGATTAAGGTTTTAGGCAAACACGAACTTGAAATTGACGCTAAAAATGTCAGCAATTGTGAAGCGGATTTTGAAGATGTTAAGCATATGCGCGCATCGTGTTACCTTTTAGGAGCATTGCTTGGCAAATTTGGGAATTCTTGTATAGCGATGCCGGGTGGTTGCAATTTCGAATTAAGACCTATAGACCAGCATATTAAAGGTTTTTCTATTCTTGGTTCGAGTTGTGAAATAAGCGGCGGATTTGTTACAGCAAAAGCGAAAAAATTAGTTGGAGGCAATGTTTATTTCGATATAGTTTCCGTAGGCGCAACTATTAATTTAATACTCGCAGCGGTTAAGGCTTCCGGAGTGACAACAATCGAAAACGCCGCAAAAGAGCCGCATGTAGTAGATGTAGCTAATTTTTTGAATTCAATGGGTGCGGATATAAGAGGAGCCGGCACAGATTTAATCAAAATTAAAGGCGTTAAGCATCTTAAAGGAACTTCATATTCTATTATTCCTGATCAAATAGAAGCAGGCACTTATTTAGCAGCTGTTACGGCAACTGGCGGTAACATTACAATAGAAAATATTATTCCTAAACATCTTGAACCAATAGCTGCTAAACTCGAAGAAATTGGCGCAAAAATTAAATTTTCAGATGATTCTGTAAGCATAGTGTCCAATGGAAATTTAAATAAATGTAACGTTAAAACTATGCCTTATCCGGGTTTTCCAACAGATATGCAACCTCAAATTACAGCGATTTTGACACAAGCAATTGGAACAAGTGTTATTAGTGAATCGGTTTGGGATCATAGGTTTAAATATGTTTCAGAATTAGTCCGTATGGGTGCAAAAATTTTGGTAGATGGCAGAGTTGCTATTATTGAAGGCAAAACTGAGCTAACCGGAGCTAACGTAAAAGCAGCAGATTTGCGCGCAGGTGCGGCGTTAATAATTTCTGGTTTAATTTCTAAAGGCACAACTGTTATCGGGAATATAAATTTTATTGAACGTGGTTATGAAGGTATTGTTGAAAAATTATCAAATCTAGGGGCCGATATTAAATTAGCTAAATTTGAAAATTTGAATAATGTAACTTACGCAGCGGGCTAAAAAATTAAAAATATTTTTAAATAAATCAATTATTTTGCGAAATATATTTTTTCGCTTTTTTTCATTTATATCTTCAGAAGCTGTAATTGCATTCTTACCAATTTTTTTCTTGCCAAGGAAATAGTTTACGTCCCCGATTAAATCGCCTTTTCTAATTGGTGCATTAATTGTTTTTGGAATATCTAAAATTCTTTGAATTTTTGATTTTGATTCTAATTTAAAATTACAATGAAATTTTGTGGTACCTATTGCTTTTAAATATTCTTTTTCGCCTTTTATTACCGGCAATTCAATCTCAAAATTGCTTTCATCAAATACACGATTAGTAATTTGGCTAAAACCAAAATTATAAAGCTTTTTGTGATCATCCCAGTCGTTTGAAGCTTTTAATGTAACTGCTATTAAACGTACGCCATCTTTTTCAGCACATGAAACTAGACATCTGCCTGATTTTTTTGTAAAACCTGTTTTTATTCCAATGCAATATTCATATAATTTTAAAAGTTTATTATGGTTTTTTAATTTTATATTTTTTTCAGGATTAATAAATTCAATTTTTTTGTATTTTTGCGAAACTATTTCCGCAAATTTTTTATTTTCCATCGCATATGCGCCAAGAGTCGCCATATCAAACGCAGTTGAATAATGTCCAGTTTGATCTAAACCAGATGGTGTTTTAAAACTAGTATTTTCTAATCCTAATTGTTTTGCTCTTTCGTTCATACATTCAATAAATTTTTCTTTAGTTCCAGAAACCAAAATTGCAGCAGCGTTAGCAGCATCATTGCCCGAGGAAAGAAGCATACCGGCTGCTAGAGCATCGAAATTTACGATATCACCTTCGCATAGCCCCATCGATGTTCCTTCAACGTGTATCATTTCTTTTGTAATTTCAATATTACGATTTCCATGTGATTCGGATTCTTCAATTGCGAGTAATGCAGTCATAATTTTGGTAGTGCTTGCCATCGGCCGCGGTTCGTGAGCGTTTTTTTCCCATATTATATCATTCGAATCTGCACAAATTATTATTGCAGATTTTGCTGAAATTTCATTTTTTTCAAGCCCTAAAACAAAAATTGAATAATTTGTTAAAAAATAAATTAAAAAAAAACTACAAAGTATTTTTTTATATTTAAAAAATAAAAAAATAATTTTTTTTTTAAATCGCCGGATTTTATAAAAAGTAATATCTGCATGCCGTAATACTCTAAAAAGATTTAGGGAAAAACTAAATATTCTTAAAAATTTTGAAAAAAGTCTAATAATAATTTCTCCAATCGTAGAATTTTTAAAATCTGTCTTTAGCGAAATAAAATACAAATTTTTAGACAATTTTTAGTAGGCTTCTTCCGGAGCTCTCCAAGACACTTCGTTTTTTATTCAAAGTTTACAGGAGCATATCTATTACGCCAGTGCTGCTTTTCATAAAATCCGGTGGTTTAGAAAGAAGTCTATTTTTTGTGAATTCAACGCTGCTTTCCGGGCAAAAAAATAAATAAAAAATATTAAAATTGTCAAAAAACTTTGTTTTAATTTATTTAAAGACAAGCTTTAAGATAAATTAAAATTAATTCACTTTAAAAATTTTATTATTTTCTAAAGACTTTTATACAATTTTTTTAACATCTAAGAGCCTGTCTAATATTTCTAAGCAATACAGATTTAACGATAAAATTTTTAAAATCCAAAGCGTGAGGAAGGCGAATACTAACGTATTTAACTGACGAGCAATACAGAATTTTAAAAATTTTAGTTAAATATGTGCTGCTAAAGAGATATCATACAGGCTCTTATACATTGGATTTCTTTTAAAACTTCTCGTAACACTTCATTTTTTATTCAAAGCTCCTTGAAATTAATATCGTTATGACATGAATTTATAATTTTACATTCTTCGCTCCGCAAAGCGTATGGAACAAAGAATTCATATCAATAATTTAATAGTTTTAAATACTAAAATAGTTGATTTATCTTTTTATAATAGTTATAGTCTGAAATTAATGTTTATAAACATAATAGAAATATACTAATTTATTAAAATAATATTAAATTTTTTGTTAAATAATAGACCTGTCCAAAAATTAAACAATTTGTAAATTCATATCGTGTAAGCCACAAATTATAGTTTATGTTTTACATCACATTGGCATCGGGAATTCTCGATTGTTGCGAATTTTTCAGCCATTTTTTGAACATAATTTTGTTGCCTTGAAATAATTATAGCATTTTTTAATTATTGTACAATGTTCCGTGAAATTTCCGTACAACTGGAAAAATAGTTTTAATTTTGTAAATTTTCTGATTTGACGATAATACCCTACTGCTTAAAAATATTAGACAGGCTCTAAAGAGTTTTATTTTTAACAAATTTAATATTTATTTTTTTTAAAAATATATTAGCTATATAACATTAAAAGTTTTATTATTACGATAGATTTTTTTCTAAACCACCAGATTTTAGTGGCGCCGGTGTATTTTGGATACTTTGAGGAGCTTTGAATAAAAAACGAAGTGTTTCGGAGAGTTTCAAAAGAAGTTTAGGGCCTGTTCCCACTATTTGAAATGACAAAATTTCGAGTAATTTTTGGTTTGAATAAAGAAAATTTTTTCACAATACTAACGTATTGTAAAAAAATTTAACGTAGTACAAATCAAAAA
>JAIRZH010000053.1 GCA_031267335.1 Oscillospiraceae bacterium
AAAATAAGGGAAAGAGAGAAAAAATGAAGATAAAAGGAGATGAAATAAATGAAAATACTACTATTTCCAATACCGCCACCTTTCGTTGAAAAACTTGAAAAAGATGGGATCATTTCAAATGATGTCATTAATTTTTGGGAAAGCAAAAAAAATAAAATCAATAAAAATCTTTAATTAGCTCGCAGAAATGCGGGCTTTAACTTTTTGGAGGAAAAAATTATGGAAAACAAACTTGAAATTTTTAAAAACGAACAATTTGGTGAAGTAAGGACAGTATTAATTGATGGCGAACCTTGGTTTGTGTTAACAGATATTTGCAGAGCATTAGAGTTAACTACCGTATCAAGAGTAGCTGAAAGACTTGAAAAAGATGAGGTGAGTCAGACTCATATCATCGATTCGCTTGGCAGAAATCAAGAAACTACAATAGTCAGTGAAACCTGGATTATACAGCGTAATAATTCGTAGTGATAAACCTGAAGCCAAGCAATTTAAACGCTGGATAACCCACGAAATCATTCCGCAAATTAGAAAAACCGGATCCTATGGAATAAAACTTCCTGAGTTTACAAGTCCAGCACTTGCCGCAAGAGCTTGGGCAGAGGAATTTGAAAGAAGACAAACCGCTGAAAGCCAGCGCAATGAAGCGATTAGAACCAAAGCGTGGATAGGAACCAAACGCGAAGCAACAGCTATGGCAACCGCAAGCATTAAATCCAAAGAATGCAATAAATTTAAAAACAAATCTGAAGAATTAGAAATCGAACTCGATAAATCAAAGCAATTTGCAAGCGTTAAATTGTGTGAAATCAAAACAAAGAAAAAATTTGATTGGCACAGACTCAGAAATTATTGCACTTCTCATGAATTGGAAATGAAAAAGATTTTTGATTCTAACTACGGAGAAGTCAATTCTTATCCCGCTCAGGCTTGGGAAGACGTTTATGGGGTAAGTCTTGAGAATATGGGGTAAATGATGAAGATACGGGGCAAACCCCGAAACGGGGCAAGTCTTAGAATTAGGATAAATTGGAGATACAGAACAAGTCTTGGAATATGGGATAAGTCTTAGAATTAGAATAAATTGAAGATACGAAACAAGCTTTAGAATTAAGATAAGTTTGGAAATTTTGAAAAAGTATATAGGAGTATAAATTCGGAAGAGTGTAAAAAAAGATTGGCTGTTAAATTCAATTAAGCTATCAAATTCAAAAAAAACTTAGCTACTAAATTTAAAAACAAATTCAAAAAAATTAGGAGAAACAAAATTATGAACTACGAAAACATAAAACTCGAAAAAGGCATGTACAGTGTACCGGGCAAAAGTTTTATTCAAGTTCTTGAAGATCTTGACTCTACAGAAAACTATATAGGCACTTCTCTTGAAAAACTGGACGCTTATCAAAGATAGCTAAAACGCTTTAAAATCAACACAAATTCAGACAAACTTGGCAAGTTTTTCGAAAAATCAGATTCTGCTGTTCTTTTCCCAGAACATATCTCAAGAACAGTAATTAAAGGCATTGCTTCAAAAGGCCTTTACGACATCATCGGAACCGAAATAAAGGCCGAAGGAAAAGATTACAGACCTTTGAGTATGACAACAGAACCATTGCCTACAAATGCAGCAAATAATTCTGATTCTGAAAGCAATAGCACTTATTCAGAAAGCTCTAACACAAAAAACACTGATTCAGAAAGCGCCAATTTAGAAGATTCTAACACAAAAAACACTGATTCAGAAAGTGCCGATTCAGAAGGTTCTGACTCAAAAAACACCGATTCAAAAAGTACCGATTCAGAAGGCTCTGACTCAAAAAATAACGATTCAGAAAACGCTAATATTCGTGCTGTCGGCGCTGTTGCTGAAGGCGAAGATCTGCGCAAAGTAAATATCTCAACACTTACTGGAATTGAGCTTCTTAAATATGGAAGGCTTTTTTTAAGTCCGTATGAGACCATGAAGAACCAAAATATCAGTGTTTTTAACATATTTCTAAGAAGGGTCGGAAGAGATATTGCCGATGAAGTCATACAAAACGCCGTTGCAGTATTGGGCACAAATACAGAGTCAATTAACCTTTCATCGATTACACAAGGAAATTTAAATAAGGATGGTAAATTATTTATGTTAATTTTTAAGTTTAATTTCGCAGGCTCAGGCGATTTTGTATGGAGAAAAGTAACAGACCCGAAAAAAGAGATTACCCGAAATCAAGAAGATTTATTTCAAATCGAGAAACCCAACGATGAAAATCCAATTAAAACAGTCTCTCACGGAGTAGACATTGGAAAAGTTTATGGCAAAATGATAAATATTAATGAAAAAGTAAATTTAACTGAAATTATTGAAAAAATAAATGATAAAGAAATTAATGTTTATAAGTTCACTCCAAAAAAAGAATTTTCTGGAGAAAAAATTCCTAGAATATTTGTGTGGTGTAAAACTAAAACAAAACGAAATGCTGATGACGCAAATAAAATGGATACTATTACAACATACACTATGCCTGGATCCGATAGTTATCTCGGAAAAAGGCATTTTACGAAAGGGTTTGCGGACACAGACGACTTTTCCATTAGAAATAATGTAGAAAATTTTTTTCCTTTTATAGAAAAAACTATAAAAGATTTTTTTAAAAATTGTGAAAACTCAGAAGACAAAATATTTGTAAAGATCAAAGGCCATAGTAGAGGTGGAGTAGCAGCAAATATAATTACAAATTTAATAGTTAAAAGTTTTGGCAAAGAAATAAAATCTGAAAGACTTGAAATATGTTCTGTAACATTCGATCCTGTTCCTGGTGGAGGGCTTCACGCAATTTATTCAGATCGTAATAAAAGCAAACTTGAAATTAAAGATGAATATGACGACCTTGAAATGCTACAAAATATTAATAATGCAGTAGTATATTCAATTGATTCTGGTTACCTTGCGGGGTTTACTCCGCAGAAGATATTTAATTCCAAAGTTGTGATAATAAGCATAAAGGATCATGCGGCAGGGCTTTACGATAGGGCTTATAATGCGAAAGATGGCAAATGGCGCAAACAGCCTTATATTCTCGGTGGAAAAGAATTTCGGCCTGGAGAATTATATAAATTAAAAGAAGGAGTTTACTGGTCTAATGAGAAACAAATACTCGAACGTATAGAAAGAAATAATTATAATAATTATATTAAAGAATTATTTGATCATAAAGGCAAAGAGTTAAACAAAGATAGAAAAAAATTCTTAATTAACCTTATTTTCGAACGAACAATAGAAAAAAAGAAATTGATGATTGTTTTGAAAATTTTTTAAATACGAGTGTTAAATTTTTAAGCAAAGACAAAGATTTTAAAGCCTTTGAAAGAAATTTTGAAAATTCTTTTAAGTCATTAGAAAAAATATTTGTTAGAGATGAAGACCTAGAAATATTGAATAGTAATATCTATAATATTGCTTTAAAACATATCGGTGTCGGTGGTAAAACCTCTGGAGTTTGGAATATAGAAGCAAGATTTTTAAGTGGAATAAAAGATGGAAGTTTGAAAGGTTCGAGTGTTTCGAACGAAAAGTTTACAGGACAATTAAAACTGATGAAAGACGCGATCAAAAATTACTCAGCAGACTTGATAAACTCAATTGAAATATATTCAAAAGCTCAGCCGAAGTTTTGTGAAATAAAAAAAATTTTATGTAATAAAATGAGAGCTGCAGTAAAACATTTTAGTTTATATAAATTAGCTTAAATGATAATTTATTGATTTTTTGCAAACTCAGAATTTGAGTTTGAAAGTATATTATTATCAAATGATTGAAGAACGTAAAGTTTAGAACCTATCCCTAAAAAACCTCAGCAATGAACTTTAATAAAGTTCCGACAGGAAATTAAATTTAACATCTAAATTTTCGGTATTCTAATATTTTTTAATGTTTTTTTGTTTGCACAATATTATTTTCTTTTTTGAGGATAGGCTCTTATCATTTTGGCAGACTTTTAAGTGACACCGGAATAAGCGAAGCATTTAAAGCAATCGGCAAAGTAATCTCCGAAAGCGTGAAAACATCAAAAAACGCCAAACCCGCGAAAGGTCAAAAACAAGCAGAGAAGAAATAGACTTTTCGTGGGTTTACTTCATAGGCGTAACCTTGCTCAGACTCACATCTAGAGAAGTAGGACATATGACACTAAAAGTTTGGTTTAAACTGTTTGCTCATTACAGAAAATATCATAATTTCAAAACAAAGGGCGGGATCTATAAACTCGAAAGAACTGAAGCAATTCAAAATCAAGATGAGTGGCTGCCATTCTAAAATCAAAAAAGTCTTAGGAGAAACCAATGGCCAAATTTATAGTCGAATTCCCAGATTCAATCTATGAAAAGTTCGCAAAAATGGGTGCAAACTCCGATAAAATCATAGAGAAAATGTTAAAAGTCGGAGGCCAAGCGGCTTTTAAAATCACAAAACCAAACTTGCAAAATTCTATAGGAAAAGGAAAGTATTCAAGGCCAACAGGTCAGCTTGCAAACTCGCTTGGAATAAGTCCAGTAAAAGTAGATTCAAATGGCATAAGCAACATTAAAGTTGGCTTCAATGAACCAAGAAGACCAAATAAAACAATTAGCAAAAATGTAACTTATTATCTTTCAAACGCTCTCGTAGCCAACGTTTTGGAATACGGCAAAAGAGGTCAACCGGCAAGACCGTGGATGAGACCATCTAAAAAAGCCTTGCAGGCAACAGTTAAACCCTTGATGGAGCAAGAGTTTTACAAAGAAATCGATAAAATTTGAAGAAATTAAAAAAAGAAATTAATAAAATCTAAAAAACTAAAAAGAAATTAACAAATAAAGAAATTAGTAAAATTTTAAGTAATAGGTGATCTAAACGATGCAAGATATAGTCGGAATCAAGATAGGAATTGACGGAGACAGAGAGTACAAACAAGCACTAACTGAAATAAACTCTTCGATGAAGGTTTTACGCTCAGAAATGGTCGCAGTATCAAGTGAGTTTGGTAAGAATGACAGATCAGTTGAATCTGCAGCATCAAAAAATAAAGTTCTGACAAAAGAAATAGAAGCTCAAAAAGAAAAGATTTCAATGCTAAAAGATGCTCTAAACAACTCCGCGGAATCTTTTGGAGAAAACGATAAAAGAACTCAGGCCTGGCAAACGAAGCTGAATTACGCTCAAGCCGATCTTAATAAAATGGAGCACGAACTTGATGAAAACAATAAAGTTCTTGAATCTAACGGCCAAGCACTCGATGAAAATTCCGAAGGATTAGATGAACTAGGCCAAAACACAGATGAAGCCGGAAAGAAAACATCTGACTTTGGCCAAATCTGTAAAGAGGTCTTTACCGCTCAGGCCTTAATGAAAGGCATCGAAATGGTGTCTGATGGCGTTAAAAAGATAGTTTCAGTGATGAAAGACGCAGTGATTGGTGCCGCAAACTATGCTGACGAAATGCTTGAGCTTTCGACAAAAACAGGACTTTCTACAAAAACTTTGCAAGAATTTAGTGCAGTTCAAGAGTTAATAGATGTTGACTTAAATACATTTACAAGCTCGCTTTCAAAGAACACAAAATCTATGGCAAACGCACAAAAAGGTACCGGAGAAACAGCAAAAGCATATCAAAAACTTGGTATTGCGGTAACAGACTCTAGTGGAAATTTAAGAAGCTCGGAAGAAGTTTTCTGGCAATCAATTGATGCACTTTCAGCCATAGAAAACGCAACAGAAAGAGATGCAATTGCAATGACTTTGTTCGGCAAATCAGCGCAGGAGCTCAATCCGTTGATAGCACAAGGAAGTGCGGGATTCTCAGAGCTTTCAAAACAAGCTCACGAGATGGGACTAGTCCTTGAAGACGACGCTCTTAATGCTCTAGGCAATCTAGATGATGCGATGAACGCCTGGAATGGCACGATCAAAGGAATTACAACGACTTTGGCCGCAAACCTTGCTCCAGAGCTTTCAAATATCATAAATGCCGCAAGTAAAACCACTCAGGCTTTTGGCAAATTCATAAGCAGTATTGGCAAGAACGACGGCAGTTTTAAAGAAAACCTCGATAATTTAAAAGCATCAATCGGCGACTTCTTCAAAGTCTTTTCCGAAAGCGAAACAATACAGAAAATCATAGGCTGGGGTCTTATTCTTGCAAGTGGAATTATTATGCTTGCTCCTCTGATTGGATCCGCAGTAACAACTCTTATGGCAATCGTAACAGGAGCAATTGCAGTTTGGCCAATCGCCTTAGGAGCAGCACTAATCGGAGGCTTAATCCTTTTCTGGCCTCATATGTCTAAACTATTTCAAAATATTTGGTCAGGAATTTCAGACTTTATTGGAAATCTGTGGGACCAAATCAAAAACTTCTTGAATAAAAATTGGCAGAATTTACTTCTTTGGATCTTCGCTTGGCCTGTAATGTTAATTAAAATTTTATCAGATTTCTGGCCTCAGATTTCATTCTGGCTTTCAAATCTATGGTCAAATATTTCAAACTGGTTATCACAAACCTGGAACAATATCTCTAATTGGTTTTCAAATCTAAAAAATATTTCAGTCACAAAATCAGGAGAAATAGTAAATTCGATTGTAGACTGGTTTAAAAAGCTTCCACAAGATATTTGGAATGCAATTGTTGGAGCAGTCAATAAAATAAAAGACTGGGGTTATCAGCTCTTAAACACTGCAAAATCCGCAGCAACAAATGTTTACAACGCATTAGTTAACGGATTAAAGAACATTCCAAACGAGATGATAAAAATTGGTAAAAATTTAGTTGAAGGCCTATGGAACGGAATAAACGGCATGATCACTTGGGTCAAAAACAAAATTCAAAGCTTTGCCAAAAATGTTACAGATTGGCTTAAGAATTTCTTTGGAATATCAAGTCCTTCGAAGCTTTTTAGAGATCAGATTGGTAAAAACCTTGCACTAGGTCTCGGAGTTGGCTTCACAGACGAAATGGAAAATATCTCCAAAGATATGCAAGATGCAATTCCTACGGATTTAGGCGATTTTAATCCAGATTCTTTTTTAAACGATACTTCAAATTCCCACAATGTTTCAAACGAAAATACAGGCTTTAGAAGCGAAAATACAAATAATTTAGTCACGGCACTTCAAAGTGCTCTATCAGGCATGGCTTTTAAAATCGATGGAGACAAAATCGGAGAGCTGGTTGTAAACGAAGTCGAGAGGGTGGTGTATGCGTAATGTACAATGTACAATTTACAATGTACAATTAATGAATTTTTATGAATTATAGTCAATCAGAACTAAAATAATAAAGGTCGAGCGTGTTATTTATGCTTAGCGTTAATTTTTACTTTTTGAATTTTGAAATTCTTTAAGAGCAAAACAAAAAACAAATAAAAACAAGAAGAACAAAACAAATAAAAAGCAAGGTGAAATATTTGAACTATATAATTTGGAATGGAATAAACTCGAACACAATTAAAGATTTAATCATTCAAGAACTTCCTCCGATCACAAAACCACCAATTAGAACAGATGTTTTTGAAATCGAAGGGCGAGACGGAGATATTATAGAGCAAAACGGTTACTCAGCTTATGATAAAGAAATTTTAATTGGAATAACTCAGAACGCTAATATTGCCAATATTAACGATACTGAAAGTATCGATAGAATCTTTGAATACTTCAAAGGAACTGGGCAGGTTACGTTTTCAAACGAGCCAGACAAATACTACAATGCTCAAATTTTTGATGAGATAAGCGCAGAACGGCTTGTAAAGTTCAGACAAGCAAGTGTGATATTTCACACACAACCGTTTAAATATTTAGCCAATGAACCTATTGTAGATGTAACGATCGACCAGCAAAAAATTGATCGGCAAACCGAAAAGCAATCAGATGATCAGAAAACAAAAGAACAACAAACAGAAATAAACATAACAAACCAAGGATTAGAATTATCCAAACCGGTAATCACTTTATATGGCACTAATATCGTAGAGATTTCAATAAACACAATAGGTACTTTTCAGCTTAATTTCAGTGTTAATCCAGACCTTCCAGACGAGTATTTAACAGTCAACAGCGAAATCGAGGAATGTTATAAAGACACCATAAAAACTCTTAAAAACAGAAGCATGGCAGGAGAGTTTCCCGTTCTGAACCCAGGAGAAAACATAATAGCTTGGACTGGAAATTTAAAAAGAATTGTAATTGAACCTAGATCTAGATGGTTGTAAAAAAAGGAAGCAAATTGAGAGGATAATAAAAGAATAGTTGAAACACTTAATTGCTTTTATCAAAATCTATGGTATAATGATTATGGATACTTAACCACAGATACTTAATTAAAAGAGGGAATTCGAAGCTTAATCATAATTAAATTGACTTCATGTAACTTTTATAAATAATGTGAATGCAATTGATGTAAATGCAATGAATAAATCATCAAGGAATAGATTAACAATAAAGGAGAAAAAACCATTGAAAAACATCTCCATAAAGCCAGACGAAAACTTACTTGACCCCAAAGACGACATCGTATTTAAGGCAATGCTGACGTCAAACAATGAAGCATCTCAGGAAACACTAAAACACATAGTTTCTGATTTTACCGGGCTTAAAATCGAAGAAGTAAAAATCACCGAGAACGAGCCTCAAACTGGAAGTATAGAAGAAAAACATATTAGACTCGATGTCAGCTGTATCTTTAACGGCAAAGAAATCGCAGAAGTAGAAATGACAATGGACGCAGATAAGTTTGAATTTATAAGAGTTGAATATTATTTAGCAAGGCTCTATGGTTCGGCGAAAACAAAGGGAATAAAAAACTACAGAGACTATCCGGAGGCATATCAGATTTCAATAATTGGAAACCGCATAGTAAACAAAGAAAACGAGGATCCAATCAGCTTTTACGAACTCTGTGATTTAAAGACAAAGAAACCAATTAATGGTAAAATGCATATAATCGTTGCAGAACTAAAGAAGCTAAAAAATAAAAACATTGAAGAAATGACAATAACAGAAAAATGGACGGCATTCTTTAGATGGTTTACAGACAAAACCAAAACCAGTGAACTCAATGAACTAATCGAAACCGAGGAGGGACTTAAATTGGCAACAAACGCACTAAGATATGTCAGCAAAGACGAGACGACAAGAAGAATGATAATTCAAAGAGATATAGCAAAACGAGATTTGGATCATAAGATGTCTTGCGCTGAAGAAAGAGGCATACAAAT
>JAIRZH010000054.1 GCA_031267335.1 Oscillospiraceae bacterium
TTCAGCGCAAAATCAACAAGGTAACCCTAATCCACCATCACCAAACCAACAATCTTCAGCGCAAAATCAACAAGGTAACCCTAATCCACCATCACCAAACCAACAATCTTCAGCACAAAATCAACCATCTACCAAAAGAATAAAGCCAACGGCTGAAGAAATTAGAATGTTAAGTGATTTTTTAAAAGAACAAGCTTCAAAAGGTTTTTATTTAGAAGGTTTTCAAGAACGGACAATGCAAAACCAACAAGTAAGTCAACAACAATCAACACAAAATGTTAATCCAACATCATCAACTCAAGAAAATCAATCAGCTCAACAAACTAATGATAATCCAATACAAACACCACATACTAATCAATCAGAGGATTTTTTGGGAATGTCTGAAAAATTGAAAGCTCTTATACCAGAATGTGAACTTAAAGAAAAGTATAAAGACCGTGATATACATTCTATTAATGGAATGAGAATTTCTAATTTTTATCCAGATTTTGTTTCACATTATGGTGATGAAGAAGGATTGAAAAAATATCGCGAGTTTGATTTTCTTTTTCATGAAGAACAAAAACGAGCAATAAATATACGACAACAAAATCAACAAACTAACACTAACCAACCAGCAACTCAATCACCAACAGAAAAACAGAAAGAAAACCAAACACCAAACCAATCATTATCTAGAGATGAAGAAGAATTATTAAAACTAGAAGAAAGTAGCAAAAAATTAAAAGAATATGTAACTTATTTTGAAAAAAGATTAGAGGAAACAAAACAGATTAATCGGAGTTCTGATATTAAAAGTCAAGCTATTGTAAGAGAAGCGATAAATGATTATAATAAAGCTAAAAGGGCATATAAAACAGTTAATGAACGAATAAATACTATAAAAGAACGTAATAAACCAAAAGAACAAACACAAGCACCAGTAAATAAGTCAGCACCAGCCAAACAAACACCAGTAAGTACACTTGGTGGATTGGGTAGTATAAAAGGAGTAAATAAAGGTGTAGTACAAACAGCTACAGGAGTAACACCATCACTGCAAAAAAATGAACATAAAGAGAAACAGAAAGATAAACGACATATATAAATAAATTTTTTATCTTATAAAAAAAATCATTTTTAAATTAAATTAAAAATGATTTTTTAAAATGTTTATATTTTATAATATTTAAATTAATTAAATTAATTTAAGTTTTTTATTTTTTAAACAGCTATTATTGTTTTCAGTTAATTAATTGACAATGATTTTTGATATAATTAAGTTAATTAAATTATAATTTTAGTATTTTGAGCTAAATATTATTTAGAATATAGAGAAAGTGATTTATTTTTAATTATAAAAGATAAATATTAGTCTCTCCAACAATATTTTAAAATTTAATTAGTAATTTTTTTTGAAATTATTTTAGTTTTTATTTTTAATATAATAAGGTAAATCAATTTTGTTTTTAATTGAGTTACTATTTTTAATTTCTAATTAATGAGAAAAAGTGAATTTATTATTGATGCTGATATGAATTTAAATTTAAATTGGAAAAATCTATATTTTTTTTAATTATTTTTTATAAATTATATTTTTTTATTTTAAATTAATATTATTTTTTATTGATAAAAAAAAAAAAAAATGTTATAATGTTTGTAATTTAATTTTTTTAAAGGACACATGTCTGAAACTGAAACAACACTTGATGTTGATATAAAAGATAGTATAAAGGATACCGATACCGTTGCTGATACGATAAAAAGTGGCGATGGAGAATTTGGAGGTTCTAAAAATGTTGAGGGCGCAAGAGATCTTGAAGGTACTGGAAGCACTGAAAATGTTGATAATGAAGAGGAAGAGAAAGAAGAAGAGTTGAAGGAAAATAAAGCTGGAAATGGAGATAATAGTGAAGATGAGAAAGAGAAAGGTATTAAAACCCTTATTATGTTATTGTTGCAAATTTTAAATGCTATTCTTGAATTTAGAACTTTAAAGCTAGAAAAATTAAATAACAGAGAAAAGGATACTAAAGAGAAAGATACCAAAGAAAAAGATAGTAAAGAAAATGATGAAGTATCAGTAAGATCTAACGAGCAAGAAAAAAATTCTGGAATACCTGATGAATTTAGAAAATTTTTGCCAGAAAAATATAGAGACTATACTGATGAAAAATTTGCAAAAATGACACCAAAAGAAGCTTTGGAAATGGTTAGTGAAATGGATATTTCAAAGCTTGGAAATGTAGCAGATTTAATACAAAATCAATCAAAACCAAATCAACAACAATCAGCCTCACCAGTTAATGCCAATCCACCATCACCACCACCAGTTGTTAATGCTAATCCATCAACACCAGTTAATGCTAATCCATCAACACCAGTTAATGCTAATCCATCATCTGAAGGAAACAGTAAGAGTAACGGAGAATATGCAAATGATAGCTTTACTGCATATTTGTTGCGATTGTTAGAAGCTCACGAAAGAATACGTAATGGACTACCCGTTGGACCAATAAAAGTTTTTGATGATCGTGGTCAAGAAAATCCAGAAAATGAGAAAGTG
>JAIRZH010000142.1 GCA_031267335.1 Oscillospiraceae bacterium
AAGACACCCATAACTATCTTTAAATTCTAAAATATCCTTCATATCCCATGCAAGATAAAAATCACGCATTCCCCCATAAACCGAATATTTCTGTATTCCTAGCTATCATTGTAAATAACTGTCCTACACTTTCGCAAAAATCAACCACATATTCATCAGTTATGTTTTCTTTATTTTTAATTTTAAGATCTTGTCGAAAAGTAGATAATAGTGAACCTTCAAGAAATTTTTCACAATATTCTTCCATAGTCGATATTTTCGGAGAAAGTAAATTTAAAAAATCATAATATTTTAAAAGAATTTTTAGAATTTCTTGCCTAATTTTTAAAAAATTTTGTTTAAAATTTTCAATTTTGCCTTGCGAAAGTTGAGAATATAAAAAACATTCTGGACTATCTTTATCCGAAAGATAATAAAATACAGAATGCTCTGAATCATTTTCATAAATCATTGAAAGCATAAATTTAACTTCTCCGGTGGCTAATATCATTGTATTTATCATATTCTGCATATCCTGCATTTTCATATATTCTTTTATTTTTCTGAGTTCATTTTCTTGTTCTTCACTCTTTTTTTTCCTATGGCGTCTTCCGCGGTGTCCTAGTTTTTCACGCTTCGCATTGACGATCATTATTTTAAAATTCTTGTAACAAAACCCCGTTGCTATATATATATATATATATATCATACACTAAATCAAATCCAAGCCCATTTTCATTAGCTACTGACTCAATTATAGTACTATTAGATTTCTCAGTTCGACAAAGAAATATTCTGTTTATTATATCCACTATTGCATGTATTTTCAATACATCGTTCATTGTACATATTTTATTAAATTTTGAATCTAATAATTCATAGATTTGATAATTATTCAAGTTATCTTCTAAAGATTTTAACACTAAAAATATTATTTCTAACTTATTTTCCGGAATCTCAGTTAATTTAGCAATAGTTGAAAATTCAAAATTTTCTCGTATTAACATTACCGCGAATATTACCGCTAACATTGGTGGTATTTCTAATCTTTGGTTATTGCTTTTCATTTCTAAAAATTTTTTTCAGCCTTGAGTACAATACTAGGAACACGCAAATCTTCAAAAAATATAGCGGAAACAAATGAAAATGAATGAAATATCATAGAGATCAAACAAAATAATGCAACTAATTTACGTTTCATAAAAATACTCCTAAATTTAATTAAACATATATTATACCCCTAACGATTGAATTTAAGAAATAACATAGTGTAAAGTCAATAGACTATGAAAAAAACAAATTTTCTAACAGAATTAGAACGCCAAGAATTAAAAGCACAACATAGAAAAGAAAAGAATCGTCGTATATACGTCAGTATTGTGAAAAAATTTTCCTTGTTTAAACCAAAAATACTCGAAATTTTGTTATTTCAAATAGTGGGAACAGGCTCTAAAATAGTTGATTTATCTTTTTAGTAGTTATAGTCTGAAATTAGCATTTATAGACATAGTAAAAATACATTATTTATTAAAATAATATTAAATTTTGTTAAATAATTTAGAGGAATTAATCATGTTTCAGACATCAAAAAACCTTAATAAGCCGATTAAATTAATAAATCGAGCAAAAAGTATTTTAAAGATTTAGAATTTATTTAAAGTTAAGAAATTTTTCAAAAAGGCTCTTGCTACGAGTTTATCAACTTTATTTGTGGTTCATAGTGTAAATTTTGTAAGCTTAAAACAGGCAATGGCTATGAATGGTCCTTCAAATTATAGGCAAGAAGAAATGGCTATGAATGGTCCTTCAAATTATGGGCAAGAAGGAATTGTTCAATTTCAAATTACTTTGTTGCAAAAAATTGAAAATATAATTTCGATTTTAATTCAGAAAAGTGATTGGTTTTTAAAAAAAAGAAAACTAATATCAGATCCCGAACAATGGAAAATTGGTCTATCACTCGAAATAGAAGAGTTTGAAACGGAGTATAAGGAGTTGGTGAGTCAATTACACGAAATCTTACCAATAATAAAAGATTTTCCGATTTTTCAGTTTTTTCAGCTTTCAAACATTATTTTAAACGTAGCAGAAATGGTGAAAATACATTACCAACAAATAAGTTCTTGGTTACGTAAAGCAATAGGATTTATAGCGCCTACCGAACAGCAGAAAAATGATCTATTATTTGAATTAGCATTATTAGTAGCGAAGCAAGACCAACAGGCAAACGCTGAGTTGACGAAGCTCTTGCAACTGTTAGATCAGGATTCGATAAATACGCAGAATCCGCAGGTAAACGCTGGGTTGGAAAAGATCTTTCAACAGTTAATTACTTGGCTGGAAAGAACGACAGTGCTGATACCGCAGCAGAATCCGCAGGTAAACGCTGGGTTGGTAAAGATCTCGCAACAGTTTAATGCTTGGCTGAAAGGAATGTTAGCGCTGATTCCGCAGCGGAATCCGCAGGAAAACACTTACTCAGGAGAACATGAACATCAAGGAAACGCTCATCTGACAAAGCTTCAACAGCAGGAAATATCTTTTTACCAGATTCTGGAACGTCTCCTCCCCCAATGGCAGGCAAAGAAGGTTCCTCCGAATTCTTGCCTACAGGTAAAAGCTATGTACTTTTTTTCGGGTTTATTTTTTAGTATACCTAGTGAAAGAGATATTATACTTTCCTCGAAAGCAAAAGTGCCAGAATCTGAGATCGAACAGGAAGATGTTCAGTTTTCTGAAACAAAAATACTAATTTTTTTTCAAGAATTAGGAATACTAGAATCTAAAATCGAAAAGGAAGATGCTCAGTTTTCTGAAATAAAAATGTTAATATTAGATCCTTGTCAGTGGGGAGATAATCTGCTTTCCAAAATAGATGCGCTAATGCAGGAGTATCTGTCGGCGGTAAAACCATTTTACGAATTGTTGACGGAATCATTAAAAAAAATGCTTCCTGATAGTTTTTGCATAAAGTTTAACTACTGGTTAAACTCAATAGCAATGATAAGAACGCATTACTGGCAAATAAGAAATTGGTTAAGTAAAACAATAACATTAAAAGCCTTTCGGAAAAAAAGTGATCTATTGTCTGAAATAAAAGAACTAATAGCACAGCAGGATGACTTCATTATAAAAATACTAAAAGAACGGAAAAATCCGCAGGAAAACACTCAGTCGGCGGAGCTCCAGCAAAAGGAAAATGCCTTGGCGCATGAAACAACAACACTACGAATATCGGAGCAGAAACGATAAGCAAACGAAATGTTAGCATC
>JAIRZH010000069.1 GCA_031267335.1 Oscillospiraceae bacterium
ACGACCATATTTCGGTACTTTTTGATTTGTACTACGTTAAATTTTTTTACAATACATTGGTATTGTAAAAAAATTTTCCTTATCCAAACCAAAAATTACTCGAAATTTTGTCATTTCAAGTAGTGGGAACAGGCCCTAGTTGGCACCAAAGCCAAGCAGAGCCAAATGCACTAAAAAATGTTAAAAAATTGTTAAAAATTCGCATATTTAGCTTATTGAAAACAGGATCTTAGAACAGACTATATTAAAAATTATTCTATTTTAATTGCAATATTTTCTAAACATTTTGCACGAATTGTAAAAATCGCTTCGCCATTTTTTATTTCTTGTTTGGTTTCTTGTTCGAGAATTTTAGATTCTATTTCTTTTTCAAGACGTTTTTTAGCATTTGATTTAGCGATTTCAAAAGCTTCTTCGTTAGTTAAATTAGTTTGAATTTCTTGGAATTCAGTATAGTTATCTGTTTTAATTGCAATAGGAAATTCTGAATTTAAAATCTTTAAAAATTTTATATCTTCAGATTTTTCCCAACCCTGGCTTGGATTAAGCCAAAAATTAATTGGAATTTCTTTTCCTAATAACCAAACATGATAGATTTTACATTTATTGTTTGTTTCTGTTTTTTTGATCTCAATTAAAGGTTGTTTTTCTATAATTTCATGCCAAACGCATGCCCAAACTTTGCCATCCGAACAAGATTTTTTATTGTCTATTCCTTCAGAAGACTCAGAACTTATAAGAATTTGTCCTTTTACAACCGAATCGCCGATCGATACCACAGCATAGCCTTTATAAGTTTCTATACCAACAATTTGTCCATCATAAGCAGCTTGTAAAACTTGTGGCAAGAAATCATCTGAAATTATTTCCGGTGTTTTTATTTTTTCTTTTAAAACTATGTTCGCTATGCAACCTTCCAGATTCACTGAAATCCAAGAAACTTCTGGCAAATTTGCCATTAATTTTTGGTTAATATGTTTTACATTTATTTTATTAGAAAGGGCCCCGGGGTGAATTCCTAATTCATTCGCTGCAGAAATTACTTTCTGCACGCTTAAATCTTTTGCGCCGATAACATTAATTTTCCAAATGTAAAAAGATAAAACATGAATATTTAATATAAAAATAACAATTCCAATTAATATGCCTTTGCGGTCTTTATGTTTTTCATAAATAAACGGGAAACCATGTTTTTCTATTATTTTTAATTTTAAATAAATTTTTTTTGAAATTTTTAGCAGATTTTTATATTCGCTTGATAGTGTATTAACCAGCAATTTTTTTTTATTAACTTCATTTGAATCATCATAAATAAAACCAATGCCCCAAAGGTTAATATTTGATTTTGCCGCCAAATTAATAAGATTTGTGGCATTATTTCCTTCTATTAAAATAGTTATGTGTCCAAACATCCATCTTATTAGCTTTAAAATTTTAAACACCGTTTATTTTTAAAAATATCTAAAAATTATTTTCTCGTGTTATTTATATTCTACTTTTTTATTACATATGTTTAAAAATAAATATTTTTGGAATCCAAAATACAATTTGAGAATATTGTTTAAGAAATTAATTTATGAAAAAAAATAAAATTTTTGATTTTCTGAATAATTCGCCGGCAAAATTTGCAATTGCGCAATCATATTTTGAAGTTAACGGCAATCAAGAAGCACGCATAGAAGGTTGCAGACGGGTTTTAGAATATGATGAAGAAAAAATAAGAATTTCTGTTAAATCTATGTCGCTTTGTTTTAATGGCCGAAATTTAAAAATAAAACTTCTTAATACAGATTCGTTATTAATTCAAGGGTTTATAAAATCTATTGAATTTCATTTATAATTTTAAAAAAATGGTTTAAAAAAATATGATAAAAATAAAAATTTTTCAAAAAATATTAATTGCAGTTTTGATAATTTCAGCATTCATTTCGATGACTTTATTACCTGAAATAGCTAGCAGTGGGGTAATATCAGGCATGAAATTTTGTGCTGAAATACTTATTCCATCGATTTTTCCATTTATAATTTTTTCTTCTTGGATTGTTAATTCAGGTCTATCTGCACAATTAGGAAAAATATTTTCTAAAATATGTAAATTTCTATTTTATTTGCCAGGATCGGCAGCGCCAGTAATAATGTTAAGTTTTCTCGGAGGATACCCGGCTGGCGCGAAAGGTATTTCGGATTTATTTGAAAATAATCTTATAAGCCAAGAACAATCGTGCCGAATGGCGCAATTCGCTTTCGGTGCCGGCCCGGCATTTATTATAAGCGTGATTGGAAATATTTTTTTAAAAGATAAATTTATTGCAAAACAAATATTTTTATCTCAAATTTTATCTTCGATTTTAATTGGAATTTTTCTTGGAATTTATTCGCGAAATAAAAATAAAGAATTTTTTTCAAACCAAGCAAAATCAATCGTTCCGGAAATTCAAAACGCACTAATAAAGTCTTGTGAAAGTGCAGCTCAAGTCACAATTAATATGTGCGCTTTTGTAATATTTTTCAGTGTTTTAATATCTTTTATTAATAAATTTAATATTTATGAATTATTATCACAAATAAATTTTTCTAAAAATTTTTGGGAAGCACTAATAACTCCAATTTTAGAAGTTACCCAAGGATGTAATGTTATAACGAAAAACTTAGGGGCAATCCCAGCTTTATTTTCTTTTATGGTCGGCTTTGGCGGATTTTGTGTACACTGCCAAATATTTTCTATTTTAAATAAAATAAAAATATCCTATTTAAGCTTTTTAATAGTTCGCATTTTTCATGGGCTAACCTCAGCATTAATAACAACTTTATTAACATGCAATCTAAAAACAAATGTATCGGCACCGTTCGAATTTCAATTTGTTCCCGAAATGTCTACTCATATATTTGGTAGTATTTCGATTTTTTTATGCTGCATTTATTTACTTCTTACAAAATTACATCAACGTTCTAATTCTTAATCAGCTTCAAGCTTCCCCACTTTTTTTCTCGCTTTAAAACCTGTCTAGAGCCTGTTCTCACTATTTGAAATGACAAAATTTCGAGTAATTTTTGGTTTGGATAAAGAAAATTTTTTCACAATACTAATGTATTGTGAAAAAATTTATGTTTTGCGCTTATTGAGGACAGGTTTTTAACATAGTACAAATCAAAAGTACCGAAATATGATCATTAAACAGTAGTGAGAACAGGCTATAATATCTCTAAAACAGCGAATATTCAGTTAAAATCGTATTGATCGTCGGTTAAATACATCAGTATTAGCCTTACTCGTGCTTTAAATTTTAAAAATTAATTTGCAAAGAGTCTGATATTTATGTAATTTTCAATTTGCCCGGAAAGAAAGAAGCAAGTTTAGAAGTATTGCTTGAAATAAAATCTATTCCTATTGGGTTAAATTTATAAAATTTACCAGAAATAAAAGATGAACTTATTAATTTTTGTGAAAAAATTACTTTTGGACTATTCGAATATCCTGACACAAATTTAATCGCAAGTACCACAACCCATATGATAACAACGCCTTTGGAAAATCCAAAAGCAGCACCTAAAAATGAATTTATATGTGAAAGTACCGGAATTTTAAAGAAAGAATCAGCAAATCCAGCAATACGTTTAATGAATAACGCTAAAATCCAAAAAATCAATGAAGAAATAATAATTTTTAAAACTCCAATGGCTGCCGGAGCAATTATTGATTCCAAGCTTTCTGAAGGATTAGAATTTTTTATAATTTTATTAGCTTTTTCATTAGTAATCCCTCGCCAGCTGAGAATTCGTTCTAATAATTTTGGTAAGGTTTGATTTTTGTTTTCTGATTTCGAATTTTTAGATAAAGATTTTTCAATTTCCCTGATGACTACCGGTTTCACGAACGAAGAATAAGTAAGTTCGGTAATTGGTTGAGAAGCTAAAAAAGATATGCCTGCCGCCAACGTCGAGCCGATAAAATATACTAAGGATCGAACTACTCCTTGCTTCCAACCTGAAATTAAAAACATTGCAAGTGTAGATAAAATAATAAAATCTATTAGCGTTTGCAAAACTTGAATTGACAAAATCTTTACCTCTTAGTTTTTTAAAAATAAAATTAATTCAATAGATTATAAACATGATTTTTATAGTTATTTTTTAAATTTGCAATATTTTAAATTTCATGTCACAATCGCAATTAATATGAAAGTTGTTTTTGAAAATGGTATTTCTTTTTTCGGGGAAGAATCCGGTGCTTGCAAAACTGCCGTGTTAGAGGCGGTTTTTAATACGTCGCCTGTAGGATATCAAGAAATAATTTCTGATCCATCATATTTCGGACAAATTGTTTTTATGACTTATCCATTAATAGGCAATTATGGAATTAATTCTTTTGATTATGAAAGCGAGAGTCCGTGTGTGGGAGCTTTAGCAGTTGGAGAAATGGCAGATTGTTATTCGAATTACCAAAGTATTATCTCATTATCAAAAAAATTAATAGAAAATGACATACCTGCAATATCCGGTATCGACACTCGCCAAATTGTAAGAATGATCAGTTTTTATGGTAGCATGCGTGTTATGATAACTCCTGATGACAATTTAAGCACAAAGTCGTGTTTAGAAATTATAAATAACACACCAATTTTTAAAAATCATGTAAGCAAATTGAAGAAATTTAAAGATATTAAAAAAATCGATTTTAATATTTTAGGGAATTTTAATAAGAAATATAGCAATAATCAAAATGATCAGAAAAAAGTTTTGGTAATTGATTGTGGTGTTAAATATGGAATTTTGCGTGCTCTTTTAAAAAAAAATTGCCAAGTTTATGTTGCCCCATATGATATAACTACAGAACAAGTCTTAAATTTTAAACCTGACGGTATAGTAGTTTCAAACGGCCCTGGTAATCCTGAGGAAAACGAGACTGTTGTAAATTTAATAAAACAAATTCAAGGTAAATTTCCGATCTTTGGCATTTGTTTAGGCCATCAGATAATAGCTTTGGCGAACGGAGCGAAAACTTATAAAATGAAATTTGGCCATCGTGGGTCTAATCATCCAGTGAAAAATCTTGAAAATGGAAAAATCGAAATAACTTCGCAAAATCATTCTTATGCTGTGGACGCTGCGTCTTTATCTAACACGGATTTAACTTTAACTCATATTAATCTACTCGATAATACTGCCGAAGGAATTGAAATTAAATTAAAAAATATTTTTAGTGTTCAATATCATCCAGAAAGTTTTCCCGGGCCGCAGGATAGTTTTTATCTTTTTGATAAATTTATTAATATGTTCAAAGTTTAACTTAAAGTCTGTTTAATTTCTCTAAATTAGCACATATTTAGTTAAAATTTTTAAAATTCAAAGCAAATAAGATAAACACTGACATATTTAAAGCAATATAGAATTTTAAATTTTAATTAAATATGTATTGCTTTAAAAATATTAGACAGGCTCTTAAATTATAGTTTTTTTAGAATGTAGAATTTGTGACTTTTTCAACAACCTTCGCGAAGTCTTCGCAATCTTCAACATTAAACGTCTTAATATATGATGGCCAGTTTAAATCTTTAACATGATCTTTTCGGCAATCACTACCTAAAAAAGCATTTATAATTACAGTAACACCGCTGCCTACTATTTCTTTTTCTAGTTCGTTTAATACATTTAAGTGATGAATAAGTGGAATAAAAAACGCCCCTATACCTAAAAATGGCACGCAAATAGTTTTTAATTTATTTAATTTTGCGTAAAGTAAAATAAATTTATAATATCTGCGTAAATTGGCTTCTATACAATCGAATTTTAATTTCTGTGACTGAATATTATCATATTTTTTATCGATATGTTTATACCAATCAATAAGATTGTTAAAAGAAGCGTAAATAATTAGGTTGCTTAAACAGATTTTTTCGTACAAGGTTTTTTTGATAGGCTTAATGTTTATCACAACTGGTGAATGTCTGATACAAATGGCAGTAAATTTACCATCATTTTCTTTATTCGCAAAAGAATTTTGTAAATCTTTAATCATCGCAAAGCCATTTTTGGTTTGGACTCCAAATTTACCTAAAAGATTAAAATCATTTCCACAACCATCATATTGGATTAATTCTTCCAAAGGATCTCCTCGAAAAAATGGAAAATATCCTTTTCTGGCATTTAACAAATTCAATAAAACCATGTTTGCAAAATAATGTTTCGTCATTATAATTTGCCCTTGGCGGTCAGGAACGTATTCAGCTGTATTAAAATATTTTTTACCATAATACCAACAATAATCATTGAAAACAGTTCCCTTGCGTACTTGCGTTGTGGTACCATTAAAATCAGATGCCACACCAAAAGCTCCCACTTCGTCTCCTTTTACTTCTGAAATATCAATTGGCTTAATTTTGTGATTAGCATAAATTATTACAATTCTGCCATTTATTTCAGAAGGAAAAAGTGAGATATTTTGATTTTTTAATTCCAAATCCTGCAAAGTAATTAATTCAAAATAACCGGCAGGAAAAAATTCATAATCGGCAGAAAAAAATTTATTATTATTTTTTATAAAAATAAGGCCTTTCCAAAAACCATCTGTAACCTGAAAAAAATATTGTTTTATATTTTCGTAAAGTAACATTTCATTTCGTATCATTTGAAATTCAAATCTACGACCAGCAAGATTATCAAAAGGATTATCAAATTGTTGATAAGAAAATTTATATTTTTTTAGATAATCTAATGCTTGTTCACTCGTGATAGTATTTACACAATTAGAATTAAACATTACATACGATAAATCTTCGGAACCTGGATAAATGGTTTGAAGGTCAATATGTTCTGTTTCAATAGGCGAAGTCTTAGAAGTAATTTTCTGTTCACTTTCTACTAATGGATACGTAGGCGTAGATTCGTGAACATCTTCTTTTAAATTATTTTTTTTAAAAAAATGTAATAAAAACGATAAAGACGTAAAAACTATTCCTGAAAGCAAAATTTTTCGCTTGTTCGCTTTATTTATAAGTATTTTTTTATTGTTATCACTTTTATTTTTGCCGTTAATAACAGAAACAGAATTATTACCAGAAATATTATTAACAAATAACGAAACTATAAAAACTATGCTTAAAAATTTTTTAAAAACTTTTCTATAAATCATGATATTATCCTAAATTTAAATAATTTCGAAATGCCATAAAATAAAACTAAGAGTCTATTCTCATGTTTTAATTTTATGCTTAATTAAATTTAAAAATCAACTCTTAGATTATCTCTGAGTGTTATCTGGAAATTATTTTATGTCCACCACTTTTAGGTAAGCTTAAGTGCTTATCTAATGCCTAATTTTATGTCCACCACTTTTAGGTAAGCTTAAGTTCTTTTCAAAGCCTTATTATTTGTACCCATTTCTTTAGAAAAGAAACGGGTACTCCCAAAGAAACAGCGGCTTACGGTGGCT